>JAGOXX010000017.1 GCA_018059485.1 Aeromonadaceae bacterium
GAGCGGCAACAGCCCAGTGTAATCTCTTTGAGATTCATACGCTTGTTGTAGTTCAAACAATCGGTTTCGTCCACCCAAACCAGTGGCGCGATGACCGGTGACCTGATTGGCACCGATCCCCTTGAGAGTGTTCAGTAACTCACGCAGGGTCGGATAATGCAACACGTGACGCCGACGCTGCCATGTTGAAGCACTAAATCCTTGGGCTTGACACAACTCAAGTAGCGCTGCCTCTGAAATAAATGGATTGACATGATCCAGTGTATCAAGCTGTCGCCACGCTTGCCGCAACTCACACAAACTGCCATCGGTGAGTGTAGCCAGAACCAGATGCCCCCCTGGGCGGACCACGCGCCGGATCTCGGCCAAGGCGTCAGGCAATGAGGCACACCACTGCAGCGCAAGCGTGGAAAAACAGAGGTCACAGCTCGCGGATGCCAAGGGCAACTGTTCAGCATCCCCACAGATCAGCCGGGCCGAACCACCTTTCGCTGCAGCGGCAGCTAGCATGCCGGTCGAGAGATCGACGCCAATCAACTCCTGAGATAAGGTTTGCAGCTTTTCTAAAAAAAAGCCGGTGCCACATCCCAAATCGAGAGCAACCTCATAATTATGCCCAGGCAACAGGCTCAATAGATGGTCACCGATGATCTGTTGGATACGAGCATGCCGATCATACTGTTCTGCCGCTTTACCAAAACGGGCCGCCAGATCCACCTTGTCGACATTCAAGGTCCAATCAGCCATGCAGTCTCTCCTGACAGAGGGCCAGCGCCCCTAATAGCTGGTCGATGTCCGCCGAGGAATGGGCTGCCGTCAACGTCAAGCGCAGACGCACCATCCCCTGAGGAACGGTTGGTGGTCGGATAGCTGAAACCCAGCAGCCCAGGGCCTGCAGACGCTGGGCCACCTGTATCGCTTCAACGCTATCCCCAATCATCAGCGGCTGGATCGCCGTTTTCGATGGCAGCAGCGTCAATCCAAGCTCGCTGGCGCCCTGGCGGAATTGCCGAATCAACTGTTGCAGATGCGCTCTCTCGGCATCAGCTTGTTGTACCCAACGCAATGCCGCTCGCGTTGCCACAGCCTGAGCCGCTGGCATGTGGGTACTGTAGACATAATCGCGAGCATAGTTGGTCAGATAGGCAATCAGCACCTGAGAGCCCGCCACAAAAGCTCCTGCGGTGCCAAAGGCCTTGCCGAAGGTTCCAACCAGGATCGACACCCGAGCGTGGGCGATCCCCTGTGCCGCTAGGGTTCCGCGCCCGCCTTCGCCGTGTACCCCAAAGCCATGGGCGTCATCCAGCATCAGCCAGTTACCGCTCTGTTCAGCCAGTGCCAGAAGCTCGGCACAGGGCGCCTCGTCGCCATCCATGCTGAAGACACCTTCACTGATGATGAGTCCGGCCTGTGGCTGCAATTGAGTGGCCAGATGAGCCAGATCGTTGTGGCGAAAACGGTGCATCTTGGCAGGGAGCATGGCTCCAGCCTCCTGCAACGAGGCGTGATTAAGCCGATCGTGCCACTGCTGGTGGGAGGGTTTGAGCAGTGCCTTGAGAACCGCCTGATTGGCCGCAAATCCGGTGGAAAACAGCACCACAGCCTCGACACCCAACCACTCGGCCAGAGCCTCCTCCAACGCCTGGTGCGCCTGGGTATAGCCAGTCACCAGAGGCGAAGCGCCTGAGCCTGCCCCCCAGGTATCGAGCCCCTGCTGCCAGGCTCGGGCAATCTCGGGGCGGGCTGCCGCCCCCAGATAATCATTGGAGGAAAAGTTCAGGTAGGAGCGACCATCGATCTGCACCCGAGGCCCCTGCCCCGACTGCATCACGCGGCGTTGACGCAATAATCCCTGCTCCTGTCGAACCCGCAGTTCGTCCCCCAAGGCAAACGGAGAGGCATCAGACATCGCTGTGCGACACCTGGGCTGAAGAACGCGGCTTGCTCGCATCGTAGAAGAGCTCACTCTCTTCTTGCTTTTCCATCACAGCCTCGCGAATTGCCTGTTCATGCATCAAGTCGGGCTTTTGCGTCCGTTGCTCCGGGCGGATCCCCAAACGGCGGAACAGCTGCATATCCCGGCTTTCATCGGAGTTCGGCGTGGTCAGCAACTTGCAGCCGTAAAAAATGGAATTGGCCCCAGCCATGAAACAGAGTGCCTGCATCTGATCGTTCATCTGCTCACGCCCGGCCGACAGGCGAACATGGGAGCGCGGCATCAGGATCCGGGCCACGGCTATGATGCGGATGAAATCGAAGGGATCGACCTCGGCCTGATCCTCCAGCGGCGTCCCCTTTACCTTGACCAGCATGTTGATGGGTACGCTCTCCGGTTGCGGCGACAGATTCGCCAGCTGCACCAGCAAGCCAGCCCTATCATTGGCGCTCTCCCCCATGCCAATGATGCCACCGGAGCAGATCTTCATCCCGGCCTGGCGGACGTGGGCCAGGGTATCCAACCGATCCTGATAGGTGCGGGTGGTGATGATGTCGCCATAAAACTCCGGCGAGGTATCCAGATTGTGGTTGTAGTAATCCAGCCCGGCGTCGGCGAGTCGAGAGGCCTGCTCGGCAGTTAGCATCCCCAGCGTCATGCAGGTTTCCATACCCATGGACTTGACCTCTTGCACCATCTGCAACAGATAGGGCATGTCGCGCTCGCGAGGATTGCGCCAAGCCGCCCCCATGCAGAATCGGGAGGAGCCGTTCGCCTTCGCCTCACGGGCGCGCTCCAGCACCTTCTCGACCTCCAGCAGAGCCTCGGCTTCGAGCCCTGTCTGATAACGGGCACTCTGCGGACAGTATTTACAGTCCTCAGGGCAAGCACCTGTCTTGATCGACAACAGGGTGCTCACCTGCACCTCATTCGCATCGAAATACTGCCGATGTACGGACTGAGCTTGAAACAACAAGTCGTTGAATGGCAAAGCAAACAGAGCATTGACCTGCTCGACACTCCAAGTATGACGAATTTGGGCTTCCATGAAAGACTCTCGAATATTGTGGCTATCGACTTGGCTAGTCTAAGGATGACGTGTAGCCTGTCAACCAAACGAATCAATCACAACTTTACACCAGAACAGAGAATGACCAATCAAGAGTTTGACCTCACCCACGTCTGGCACCCCTACACCTCGCTTCTCAACCCGCTACCGACCTACGAGGTCGTGGCTGCCGAGGGGGTTCATCTGCAGTTGGCATCTGGCCAACGTCTGGTTGATGGCATGTCCTCCTGGTGGGCCTGCCTGCATGGCTACAATGTGCCAGAGCTCAACGCCGCCGCCGAAAGCCAGCTGCACAAGATGTCCCATGTGATGTTTGGTGGTATTCGCCACGAACCGGCCACCCAGCTATGTCGAACGCTGGTGGAGATCACGCCCCCCGGGCTGGATCGTGTCTTCCTGGCCGACTCCGGCTCGGTTGCCGTCGAGGTGGCCCTGAAGATGGCGCAGCAGTACTGGCAAAGCCAGGGGCAAAGCCGTTCGCGCTTTGTGGCGTTGCGCAATGGCTATCACGGCGATACCTTCGGCGCCATGAGTGTCACCGATCCCGATGGCAGCATGCACAGCCTCTACCAGGGTTTTCTACCCGAACACCGATTTATCCCAGCCCCGCAAAGTCCATTCGATGGCCCCTGGCAACCTGCCGAGCTGGAGCCCTTGCGTCAGCTTTTGCAGCAAGAGGCCAGCCAGATCGCCGCCGTGATCCTGGAGCCGATTGTCCAAGGGGCCGGAGGGATGCGCTTCTATCACCCAGAGTATCTGCGTCAGGTGCGCGCCTTATGTGACGACTACCAGGTACTGTTGATTGCCGACGAGATTGCCACCGGCTTCGGTCGTACCGGCAAGCTGTTTGCTTGCGAATGGGCGGGCATCAGCCCGGATATCCTCTGTCTGGGCAAGGCATTGACTGGGGGATATCTGACGCTTTCGGCAACACTCACCAGCGAGAAGATCATGCGCGGCATCTGTTCGGGTCAGGCCGGTGTCCTGATGCATGGCCCCACCTTCATGGCCAATCCCCTGGCTTGCGCTGTGGCCAATGCTTCGATTGCCTTGCTGCTGGCTTCGCCATGGCAACAGAGGATCGCCGCCATCGAGGCACAACTCAAGACCGAGCTGATGCCATACCAGGATCACCCCGCCGTCAGCTCGGTTCGGGTCTTAGGCGCTATCGGTGTCATCGAAACTAAACAACCGGTCGACATGGCCCGACTGCAAGCCTTGTTTGTCGAACAGGGCGTCTGGATCCGCCCCTTCGGTCGGCTGATCTATCTGATGCCTCCCTTCGTCATTCAGCCTGACGAGCTGCATCAACTGACCCAGGCTGTGGGTCTGGGCCTGGATCGGATGATCCCCTAGCCCTGTGGGCCGATGCGTTGCCAGCACTATGCGCAAGAAGCAACCGTCGGCTCACTCCCTCGCCGGCTCTTCTTTAGGGTATAATCGCCCACCCGACCCGCAACCCCTTCACTACAGGATCACCCGATGCGCATCTCGATTGCAGGAAAAGTCTGTTTTGTCCTGCTGCTCATCTTTTCATCCGTACTGATCGGCACCACGAGCCATCAGGCTTATCGCGAACGCCAGATGGCCATGCTCATGCACGGCACCCAAGCCCAACAACTTTTGCACGCCTATATCGAAGGGCTCGATAACCTGCCTGCGGGGACGATATCTCAGGCCCACCAAGCCTTGCGACAACGCATTTTGCACCACCCGCTAATGCTGGATCTGCAACTGCTCCCACTCCAGACAGCAGCTTCATCCATCCCGAATGTCTCCTCACCGCCCACGCAACAGCTGATCGAGCGCGGCAAGGAGACCATACTGGTGGTTGAAAAACCCTGGCTGGTCGATAGTCGTTTACTGATGAAGAGCTGCCCGAAATGCCAGCCACTCCCCCCAGGGAAAACGCTCGTGCGGGTTCGTCTCGACTATGCCTTAACGCCAGCGCTGGCACGGATCGAAACGGATCTGTTGACCACGGCCCTGTTGCTGAGTCTATTTTTTGGCGCAGGTTTGTTGCTGGCCCTCTATATCATTCGGCGGCAGATCGTCGGCCCGCTGCAGCGCATCTCGCTGGCCATGGAGCGCGCCACCGATCTGGGCGACCGTACCATTCGCCTTCCGGTGGAGCGCAACGATGAACTTGGACGACTGAGTGAAAACTTCAACCACCTGATGGAGAGCCTCACGGCAGAAACCTCACCGTCGAGCTCACCACCACCTCAACCTTGATATTTCAGGGGCATCCACTGGGTAGGCTTGTAGCCCGCTAGGCCATCTTTTGCTTGAGTCCTGACTCGGCGCGGGTAAGATGATGCGATCGAAAAACCGGGCTAGGAGTCCGGAATGACAATAAGTTGGAGAAGTTAATCAGATGACCCATGCATCCGTAGCCGATGTGCTCAAGGGCAAATTTGCCGTTGGCACCAGCCTGACCGTCAAGGGCTGGATCCGTACCCGCCGTGACTCCAAAGCCGGGATCTCTTTCCTGGCCGTCCATGATGGCTCCTGTTTCCATCCGGTACAGGCCGTGGTACCCAACAACCTGAGCAATTACGAAGCGGATGTTCTGCGTCTGACCACTGGCTGCTCCGTCGAAGTGACTGGTGTGATCGCCGCCTCCCAAGGCGCCGGTCAATCGTTCGAGCTGCAAGCCACCGACGTGCAGGTGATCGGTTGGGTCGATGATCCGGACACCTATCCGATGGCCGCTAAGCGCCACACCATCGAATACCTGCGCGAACAGGCACACCTGCGCCCACGCACCAACCTGATGGGTGCCGTCACCCGGGTGCGCAACTGTCTGGCCCAAGCCATTCACCGCTTCTTCCACGAAGATGGCTTTGTCTGGGTTTCTACGCCGCTGATCACCGCCTCCGACTGTGAAGGTGCCGGTGAGATGTTCCGGGTCTCGACCCTGGACATGGAAAACCTGCCGCGTACCGACAAGGGTGCCGTCGATTACAGCCAGGACTTCTTCGGCAAAGAGGCCTTCCTGACGGTTTCCGGCCAGCTGAACGCCGAAACCTACGCCTGCGCACTGTCCAAGGTCTACACCTTCGGCCCGACCTTCCGCGCCGAAAACTCCAACACCAGCCGTCACCTGGCCGAGTTCTGGATGATCGAGCCGGAAGTTGCCTTCAACGATCTGGAAGCCAACGCCAAGCTGGCTGAAGCCCTGCTCAAATATGTCTTCCAGGCGGTGCTGAACGAGCGTCGCGACGATCTCGAATTCTTCGCCGAGCGCATCGACAAAGAGGCCGTCACTCGCCTGGAGAAGTTTGTCTCCTCCGACTTCGCCCAGGTCGACTACACCGATGCCATCGAGATCCTGAAAAACTGCGGCAAGAAGTTCGACTTCGACGTCGAATGGGGTATCGATCTGCAGTCCGAGCACGAGCGCTATCTGGCCGAGGAGCACTTCAAGGCTCCGGTCGTCGTCAAGAACTACCCGAAGGATATCAAGGCGTTCTACATGCGCCTCAACGACGATGGCAAGACAGTTGCCGCCATGGACGTCCTGGCTCCCGGCATCGGCGAGATCATCGGCGGCTCCCAGCGTGAAGAGCGCCTCGAGGTGTTGGATGCCCGTTTGGCCGAAATGGGTCTGAATAAAGAAGATTACTGGTGGTACCGCGATCTGCGCCGCTACGGCACAGTACCGCACGCCGGCTTCGGTCTGGGCTTCGAGCGTCTGGTGGTCTATGTCACCGGCATGGGCAACGTGCGTGACGTGATCCCGTTCCCGCGTACCCCACGCACCGCCGAGTTCTGATGAGCTGGCTCTGATGCCTACACAGACAAAAACGCCGTCCACTAGGACGGCGTTTTTTATGGTGCAATTCACAACACAAGTGCAGCCACTTACCAGCCCGTCACCTCTTTAAGGGCTGAGCCGATATCGGCCAGCGAGCGCACCGTCTTGACACCAGCAGCATCGAGAGCGGCAAATTTTTCCACCGCGGTTCCCTTGCCTCCGGCGATGATGGCTCCGGCATGCCCCATCCGCTTGCCCGCTGGCGCCGTGACGCCGGCGATGTAGGAGACCACAGGTTTGGTGACATGAGCCTTGATGAAGGCGGCAGCCTCCTCCTCCGCAGTGCCACCGATCTCGCCGATCATGACGATGGCTTCAGTCTGTGGATCATTCTGGAACTCAGACAGGATGTCGATGAAGTTACAGCCCGGGATAGGATCGCCACCGATGCCGACACAGGTGGTCTGGCCGAAACCGGCATCCGTGGTCTGTTTGACCGCTTCATAGGTCAGGGTGCCGGAGCGCGAGACAATCCCCACCTTGCCAGGCAGGTGGATGTGGCCAGGCATGATGCCGATCTTGCACTCACCCGGGGTGATGATCCCAGGGCAGTTCGGGCCAATCATCCACACGCCAGTCTCTTCGAGCTTGCACTTGACCTGCAGCATGTCGAGAGTCGGAATGCCCTCGGTGATGCAGACGATGAGCTGGATGCCCGCGTCGATCGCCTCGAGGATGGCGTCCTTGCAGAAGGGAGCCGGAACATAGATGACAGAGGCCGTAGCCCCGGTCGCCAGCACAGCCTCACGCACTGTATTGAACACCGGCAGCCCCAGGTGAGTAGAGCCCCCCTTACCCGGCGAAACCCCGCCGACCATCTGGGTGCCGTAAGCGATAGCCTGCTCGGAGTGGAAAGTTCCCTGAGAGCCGGTGAACCCTTGGCAGATCACCTTGGTGTCTTTGTTGATCAGGATACTCATGCCACGGCCTCCGCTGCCTTCACCACTTGCACCGCCGCATCGGTCAGACTCTTGGCGGCAATGATATTCAACCCGCTCTGCGCCAGACGCTCAGAGCCCAACTCGGCATTGTTGCCCTCCAGACGGACCACCACGGGAACCTTGACACCCACTTCGGCCACAGCACCGATAACCCCATCGGCGATCAGATCACAACGAACGATACCGCCGAAGATGTTGACCAGCACGGCTTTGACCTTGTCATCGGAGAGGATGATCTTGAAGGCCTCGGTCACTCGCTCCTTGGTGGCACCACCACCCACATCAAGGAAGTTAGCCGGTTGACCACCGTGGTGCTTGATGATGTCCATGGTACCCATCGCCAGACCGGCACCATTAACCATGCAGCCGATGTTGCCATCGAGCGCCACATAGTTGAGTTCCCACTCGGCAGCATGGGCTTCACGTTCATCTTCCTGGGTCACATCGTGCATCGCCCGCAGCTTGGGCTGGCGATAGAGGGCGTTGGAGTCGATGTTGATCTTGCCATCCAGGCAGAGCAGATTCCCTTCGGTGGTAATCACCAGCGGGTTGATCTCCAGCAAGGAGAGATCATGGGTGACAAACATCTTGCCCAACCCCATGAAGATGGCGGTGAATTGCTTGAGCTGATTGGCATCGAGCCCCAGCTTGAAGCCCAACTCCCGGGCCTGATAAGGCTGAGGACCAGTCAGCGGGTCCAGTACTGCCTTATGGATCAGCTCTGGTGTCTCATGGGCGACCTTCTCGATCTCCATGCCACCTTCGGTGGAGGCCATGAAGACCACGCGGCGCGAGGAGCGATCAACCACGGCCCCCAGATAGAGTTCTTTGGCTATGCTGCTGCAGCTTTCAACCAGTATGGTGTTGACCAGCTGCCCCTTGGCATCGGTCTGATAAGTGACCAGGTTCTTGCCCAACCACTGGTCGGCAAAGGCACGAACCTCATCCTTGCTGGTCGCCACCTTGACGCCACCCGCCTTGCCGCGTCCACCGGCGTGCACCTGGCATTTGACGACCCATTTCTCCTGACCCAGGGTTGTCGTTGCATCGACAGCCTCCTGAGCGGTGGCACAGGCCACACCGGCTGGCACCGGCAGTCCAAATTCGGCAAATAACTGCTTTGCCTGATACTCATGCAAATTCATGACACTCAATCCCTGTTGTGAAATTCCGGCGCTCAAGGCGCCGGAGATGAATATTAGATGTCCAGTAGCAGGCGGGTTGGGTCTTCGAGTAACTCCTTGACTGTTACCAGAAAGCCCACCGAATCCCGGCCATCGACAATACGATGGTCGTAGGAGAGCGCCAGATACATCATCGGCAGTATCACCACCTGCCCAGCTACCGCCATGGGTCTATCCTGGATCTTGTGCATGCCCAGGATGGCGCTCTGTGGCGGATTGATGATGGGCGTCGACATCAAAGAGCCGAATACGCCGCCATTGGTGATGGTAAAATTGCCACCGGAAAGATCATCCACCGTCAACTTACCATCCCGCGCCTTATCCGCCAACGACTTAATCCCGCGCTCGATATCCGCCAGGGACATGCAGTCGCAATCCCGCAGCACCGGGGTCACCAATCCCCGCTCGGTGGACACGGCAATACTGATATCAAAATAGTTGTGGTAGACAATCTCGGTGCCATCAATGGAGGCATTGATGATCGGGTAGCGTTTTAGCGCCTCCGTCACCGCCTTGACGTAAAACGACATGAAGCCGAGTTTGATGTTGTGCCGTTTCTCAAATCGCTCCTGATAGCCAGTGCGGATATCCATGATGGGCTTCATGTTGACTTCATTGAAGGTAGTAAGCATGGCGGTACTGTTTTTGGCATCCAGCAGCCGCTCGGCCACCCGCTGCCGCAACCGGCTCATGGGCACCCGTTTCTCCTCGCGCCCAATCGCCGCCTCCTGGTCCCGCAGAGCCGACGTCTCGGTGGCCGCAGCAGCAACGGCTGACACCGAGGCCCTAGAGCTTGCCCCCACGGCGGCAATCGGTTGCGGCTGGCTCAGATGCCGTTGAATATCCTCCCGAGTGATCCGCCCCCCTTTGCCGGTTCCCACCAGCAACTGGGGATCCACTCCCTGCTCGGCCAGCAGGCGCCGTACCGATGGGGTCAGAATGTCCGCATCCTTGGCGTTCTCGACCGCGTGGTTGTCAGCCACTGCGGGCTGCATCTGCGCCAGCAGTTGCCCCGCCAGTACCGTGTTGCCTCGCTCGATCAGGATCGCCGCCAGCACCCCACTCTCCGGTGCCGGAACCTCCAGAACCACCTTATCCGTTTCAATATCAACCAGCGGCTCTCCGGCCTGAACGAATTCACCTGGGTTCTTATGCCAATTACCGACGGTGGCATCGGCTACCGATTCCGGCAGATCGGGAACGCGGATTTCAATGGTCATGCTACTTATCCTTGTCTATTTCAGCAGCCTCACAGCCTTGGAAATCCAGGGCCGCCAGACTGGGCTCTTAAACCAGTCCTAACGCCTCTTCGACCAGCAACTTTTGCTGCTTCAGATGCAACGAGATATAGCCCACGGCAGGCGAAGCCGATGCGGGGCGCCCGGCATAGCGCAGTCCAACTCCTGGTGGCAGAGCCTCGCGAAAATGGTGTTGACTGCAGTACCAGGCACCCTGATTTTGCGGCTCTTCCTGACACCAGACCACCTCGGCCAACTGGGTGAATGGTGCCAGCGCGGCGGCCAATTCGCAGTGCGGGAAGGGGTAGAGTTGCTCGATGCGTACCAGGGCTATGTGTCGCAGTTCGTGCTTGCGCCGCGCTTCGAGCAGGTCGTAATAAACCTTGCCCGAACAGAGGACGACTCGGGTAATGGCTTCCGCTTGATGATCATCCTGTTCACCGATGACATTCTGGAAACGCCCCTGGGCCAGCTCATCGAGGGTCGAGACCGCCAGCGGGTGACGCAGTAGGGACTTGGGGGTGAAAACCACCAAGGGGCGCCGCATCGGACGCACCATCTGGCGGCGTAGCATATGGAACACCTGGGCCGGCGTAGTCGGCATACAGATCTGCATGTTGTGCTGAGCGCACAACTGCAAGTAGCGCTCAGGGCGAGCCGAGGAGTGCTCTGGCCCCTGCCCCTCATAGCCATGGGGCAAGAACAGGGTCAAGCCACAGAGCCGCCCCCATTTCTGTTCACCGGAGGAGATGAATTGGTCGATCACCACCTGGGCGCCATTGGCAAAATCGCCAAACTGAGCCTCCCAGATGGTCAACCCTTCGGGTGCAGCAGTGGCATATCCATATTCGAAGGCAAGCACTGACTCCTCCGAAAGCACAGAATCAAATACTTCGAATGTTGCCTGATCGGCGCTCAGATGACTCAGAGGAATATAGGTGCTGGCATCGAGCTGGTTGTGCAACACGGCATGGCGGTGGAAGAAGGTGCCTCGTCCGGAGTCCTGCCCGGTCAAGCGAACCCGGTAGCCAGCCTGGATCAGGGTGGCATAGGCCAGATTCTCGGCGAACCCCCAATCGACTCGCTTTTCCCCGCGGCTCATCAGCAGACGGTCATCGTAGATTTTTTGCACCTGGCGCTGCAATTCGTGCCCCTGCGGGTAGCGACAGATCAGCTCACCCAGACGCTGTAACTCGGCATAGCCACAACTGGAGTCGTAACCGATATCCCAGTCATGACCCAGATAACCACTCCAGTTTTGATATTGCGGCCCCATGGGTCGCCACTCAGGTACCACACACTCTCCCCGATCCAAGGCTGTGCGGTAGTCATGCACCAACTGTTCAACCTCGGCCTCGGTCAATACACCACTGTAGGCCAACCGTTCGCCATAGATCTGCCGCGTGGTGGGGTGCTGGCGGATCTTCTGGTACATCAGTGGCTGGGTTGCCGTGGGCTCGTCCGCCTCGTTGTGCCCATTGCGTCGATAGCAGACCAGATCGATGACCACATCGCGATGAAAGGTGTTGCGAAACTCCAACGCCAAACGGGTCACGAAGATCACCGCATCGGGATCATCCCCATTGACGTGGAAGATGGGGGCCTGAATCATTTTGGCCACATCGGTACAGTAGAGCGTGGAGCGGGTATCTTGCGGATTGGCCGTGGTAAAACCGATCTGATTGTTGATCACCAGACGGATAGTGCCACCCACAGCGAAGGCCCGCGTCTGTGACATGTTAAAAGTCTCGGCGACCACCCCCTGCCCGGCCATGGCTGAGTCACCGTGGATGGTGATGGGTAGCACCTTCAGACCAGTCGGGTCACCCAGACGGTCCAGACGGGCACGCACAGAACCAACCACCACAGGATTGACAATCTCTAGGTGCGACGGATTGAACGCCAGTGCCAGGTGCAGATCGCCGCCTTCGGTCGCGAAATCTGACGAAAAGCCCTGATGGTATTTCACATCGCCCGTACCCCAGGATTCACCATGCTTGCCTGCAAACTCGTCAAACAGCTCCTGGGAGCGTTTGCCCAGCACGTTAATCAGCATATTCAGACGCCCGCGATGGGCCATCCCGATGACAGCTTCCCGAGTGCCACTCTTGCCCGCTTCACGCAGCAGGGTCTTGACCATGGGGATCAGCATGTCTCCCCCCTCCAGCGAGAAGCGTTTGGCCCCCGGGAATTTGGCCCCCAGATAGCGCTCCAGCCCTTCGGCAGCCGTCAGGTCTTGCAATATCTGCCGTCGCTCCTGGGCCGACAGCGACGCTTGCCCCTCGGCCGACTCCAGGCGCGCCTGGATCCAGCGCTTCTCCTCGATGGAGTTGATGTGCATGTATTCGGCACCAATGGTCGCGCAGTAGCTCTTCTGAAGTGACGAAAGGAGATCGCGCAAGGTCATGGTCGGCAGGCCGCCCATGTAGGAGCCGACATTGAAACGGGTATCCAGATCGCCGTCGCTCAACTCATAGAATGAGGGATCTAGCTCGCTGACCGGTGGCCGATGCCACAACCCCAAGGGATCCAGGCTGGCAATCTGGTGGCCACAGCTTCGATAGGCATTGATGAGCTGCAACACCCGGATCTGCCGGATATCGGTCTTGACCTCGACCATCGACTGGCGACCATGGCCCGCCATCGCCAGTTGTCGAAAATGCTCACAGACCTGGCTATGTAGAGGTTCGGAGGTATCGCTCCTGAATTCGGAGAAGCGTTGCTGCCATTCGGGGCTGACCGACGATGGATCCTGCAAGAAGGATTCATAAAGATTCTCTATGTAGCTCGCATTGGCTCCTGCCAGGTGAGAGGACTCTATCCAGGCGGACATTTGGCTCATATGCATGCTGCTCCCTTCTTCTGTTGCTGATCCTACCGCGATTTAGCAAGGCAGGCGGTTCGCATCCCGTCCAAACCAGGGCCTCAAAATAGCCCAGAAAAAAAACTCAAAAACCGGAGCGTCAACACCGAACCCAAGCTTCGGATTCAATGCTCATTTTTTAACCTACTGGCCACCCAAACGGGAAACTGCGGCGAATAATCCAGAAAATAGCCTGTTTTAGCAATAGATGCCTAATTGATACCACAATATGGTGATCCCTCACCCACCAGAGAATGTCCTGCACTATATCGGGGCGTTAGCGGCACATCCGGTCAGTTCCGGATCTGACCACACCATTATTCATCAACCGCCGCAGACCTCGGGATTTCTCAAAATTTGGTAAGAAAAATCAAACCCTCAGTCGAGTATATCTAGCCGCCTGATCTCATTACAAATAGACAACAATCGAGAAACATCGATTATCCAAGCCAGATCCCACTACCTGATGACTAATTCATCAGACGAGAGCAGTTAAATTGACAAGCCCCCCTCATCTGATACAAATACAGCACAACTGAGCCCAATGCCTGTCTGTTAACACGGAGAGATATCCTTTTGAGCCTCGTTGGCGGCATGCATACTGCTAACGAGCCCCCACGGATGGGTATAAGGCGAGTTGGAGAGAAAGGAATTCTCCCCAAATCCGCGTAACTGACCCGTATTTAGCACAACTGAGTCTCTCTTTTTGCATCCGCTGATGCATCAAGGTTGTATGGACAAAGACTCGCTGCAATTTCAAGCAAAGGAGAAGCGCTATGGCTGACAAGGTAGCCACCCTACATATTCCGGGCTGTGCCCCCATCGAACTGCCGATCTTGGTCGGTACCGAGGGTCCCGAAGTCATCGATGTGCGAGCTCTCGGCGCCCATGGCTATTTCACCTATGATCCTGGCTTTCTCTCAACCGCATCATGCGAGTCGAAGATCACCTATATCGATGGCGATAATGGCATCCTGCTGCATCGCGGCTATCCAATCGCCGATCTGGCTCTGGATGCCGACTACATGCAAGTCTGTCACCTGCTGCTGACAGGCGAACTACCCAATCAGGAGCAGTACAATAACTTCTGTACCCATGTGACGCGGCACACCATGGTGCACGAACAGATGACCTCGCTGTTCAAGGCCTTCCGTCGCGACTCACACCCGATGGCCGTCATGTGCGGGGTTGCCGGTGCCCTGTCAGCCTTCTATCACGATTCGCTGGATATCAATAACCCGCAGCACCGCCAATTGGCCGCCATCCGTCTGATCGCCAAGATGCCCACTCTGGCCGCCATGTCTTACAAGTACTCGATTGGTCAGCCATTTATCTACCCGCGCAACGATCTGAGTTATGCCGGCAACTTCCTGCACATGATGTTTGCCGTGCCCTGTGAAGAGTACAAGGTCAACCCGGTCATCGAACGGGCCATGGATCGCATCTTCATCCTGCACGCGGATCACGAGCAGAACGCATCCACCTCCAGCGTACGTCTGGCGGGCTCTTCTGGTGCGAATCCATTTGCCTGTATCGCGGCCGGTATCGCCTCCTTGTGGGGCCCAGCCCACGGGGGTGCCAACGAGGCCTGCCTGAAGATGCTGCAGGAGATCGGCTCGGTCGAGCGCATTCCGCACTTTGTTGAACGCGCCAAGGACAAGAACGATCCGTTCCGTCTGATGGGCTTTGGTCACCGGGTCTACAAGAACTATGATCCGCGTGCCACCGTCATGCGTGATACCTGCCATGAGGTGCTGCACGAGCTGAACGTCACCGATCACCCGCTGCTGGATGTCGCCATGGAGCTGGAGCGCATCGCGCTGTCTGATCCCTACTTTGTCGACAAGAAGCTCTACCCGAACGTCGACTTCTACTCCGGGATCATCCTCAATGCCATCGGCATTCCGACCTCGATGTTCACCGTCATCTTCGCCCTGGCGCGCACCATCGGCTGGATCTCCCACTGGATGGAGATGCAATCCGATCCGTCCAGCAAGATTGGCCGTCCACGCCAACTCTACACGGGCGCGCCAACCCGCCATGTTGGCCCCATGAGCGAGCGTTAAGCCTCGACACAAACGGCAAGGGCGGTCATAAGACCGCCCTTTAGTTTTATGGCATCGAGAGAAGGGGCATCAAACCTTGCGCAAGGCGCGTATCGCGCACGGTACCACCTCACGCAGTAACGCCTTATCCTTGCTGCATTGAGCAAAGGTAATGATCCCTTGGATAACCACCAGCAAGTAAGCAGTAAGGGTCGTGATATCAGAAGGTTGCAAAAGTTCTTGGCGGGCAACCGCTCGTTCCAAGGCCTGATAAATATCCTGCTCCAGCTCCTGACATATCTGCTGCATCCGCTCTGCCAGCTCGGCATCCCGCTCCGACATCTCCATCAGCATACGAGTCACCAGACAGGCACCGCTCAGAGTATCTTCAACCACCAAATTCAGATAGGCCTCAAGACCGGCCAAAGGGGATGACTGATCCAATATCTGCCGACGCCGGGTCCGTTTCTGGCAAACATAGTGATCGACCGCGGCCAGCAATAAACCTCGCTTGCTGCCAAAGGCAGCATAAATGCTGCCAGGGTGCAGGCCGATGGCCGCGACCAGCTCCTGCATCGTAGTACCAGCATACCCTTTGGCCCGAAAGCACTGCATGGCATTTTCCAGCACCAGAACCCTGTCAAATTCCGCTATACGCATGACTCATACCTCTGGTGCTCATACTACTCCATGACGGGGACGAGACAAAATTATCTTGAATGATCATTCAATATATCTTGCCGATTGCTAGTAAATATATTTGAATGGGCATTCAAGAATAATCACAGGAACCTGTCATGCGTGATCCATTGTTTGAATCTTATGCCCTGAACGATGAGTTAACGGTGAATAATCGCATCGTTATGGCCCCCCTCACCCGCTGCTTTGCCGCCCCGGGGCTGATACCTACAGCACAGATGGCCGCCTACTATGCCCGCAGAGCCAGCGTAGGACTCATCATCTCCGAGGCGACCATTATTCGCCCCGATGGACAGGGTTACCCGAACACGCCTGGCATCTACAGTGATGAGCAAATTGCCGGTTGGCGCCTGGTTACCGATGCCGTCCACCAGGCTGGCGGCAAGATCTTTGCCCAACTGTGGCATGTGGGGCGAGTCTCCCACTCTGTGTTTCATGGGATGCAACCCGTAGCCCCCTCGGCCATCGGCTTGCAGGGAACCCTGCCACGCATGCGTGAATTGAGTTATCCGGAGCCCAGAGCTCTCACCACCGATGAGGTGGCCCAGCTCGTCACCGAATATGCTCAAGCCGCCGACAATGCCATTGCCGCCGGATTTGATGGTGTCGAGATCCACGGTGCCAACGGCTACCTTATCGATCAATTCCTGCACCCAGCAAGCAACCAGCGTCACGATCAATATGGCGACAGCGTGGAAAATTACTGCCGTTTTGCCCTGGAGGTGGTGGATGCGGTAACCGCCCGCATTGGCGGCAAACGTACAGCACTGCGTCTGTCTCCCGGCGCCTATGTGCATATGGAGTCATCACCGCTAGACAGAGCCATCTTCGATCATCTGCTCGAAGCTCTAAACCAACGGGAGCTGGCTTTCATCCATCTGGGGATCTTCGACGATAATCTCACCTTCGAGTATCTTGATGGACGCGCCTCCGACTACCTACGCCGTCACTATCGGGGAAACCTAGTTACCGTCGGTGGTTATACTCCGGAGCTCTCCCGTGAGGCGCTGAAGGCCAAACGTAGTGATCTGATTGCCATCGGTCGCCCGCTGATCGCCAACCCGGACTATGTGCAACGAGTTTTAGCTGGAAAAGAACTCCGCCCCTACAGTGAGGAGATGTTGACCTCTCTTGATTAAAAAACTGGATTGAATCAGGCAAAGATGAGGATCCTCACCCCATCAGCATCGAATAACCGATTGATTACATTGCACCCTGCATGAAAAAGACCGCCTCGGCGGTCTTTTTTCTTCCCGAGCAGCGAGCCACATCAGCGAGGCCCCGCATCCGGCGCCAGCTCGGAGGAGTACTCCATCATCAGTTGCTGCAGCTGCGCAACCATATGCGGTGAACCGACAAAAAACGGGGATCGCTGATGAAGGCTCGTCGGTGCCAGATCGAGGATCCGTTGAAAGCCATTGCTGGCTATCCCTCCGGCTTGTTCCACCAAAAACGCCAGCGGATTGCATTCATATAACAGCCGCAGCTTTCCCTGAGGAGAGCTGGTCCCCGAGGGGTACATGTAAATTCCCCCCTTGAGCAAATTGCGATGAAAATCCGCAACCAGAGAGCCAATGTAGCGGGAGGTGTAGGGGCGCAGGGTTGCCTCATCCTCGGCCTGACAATATTTCAGATAGTGCTTCACCCCAGCCGGAAACTTCAGATAATTCCCTTCATTCACCGAGTAGGTCCGGCCGGATTCGGGGATCCGGATATCAGGGTGCGAGAGGTAAAAACAGCCAATCGATGGATCCAGAGTAAAACCATTGACGCCCTGCCCCGTGCTGTAGACCAGCATGGTCGAGGAGCCATAGATGATGTAGCCAGCGGCGACTTGTTGATGACCCGGCTGCAAAAAATCGGCTAGTTGTACCTGAGTTCCCACCGGGGTGACCCGCCGATAGATGGAGAAGATGGTTCCCACAGATACATTGACATCAATGTTGGAAGATCCATCCAAGGGGTCAATCAGCACCACATACTTGGAGCGCCGATCGGGCAAGGGATCGAAACAGACAAAATTCTCCTCCTCTTCGGAGGCCAGGCCACACACCTCACCACGAGCGGCCAATGCCACCTTGAACCGCTCGTTGGCAAACCAATCCAGCTTCTGTTGCTCTTCACCCTGAATATTCGCCTGGCCCATGCTGCCAAGAATGTCGCTGATCCCGGCCTGGTTAATCTCCCGATTTACTATCTTGGCCGCCAAGCGAATCGACGCCAGTAGCGAACTCAGCTCGCCGGTCGCATGAGGAAAATCCGCCTGTTGGCGAATGATAAACTCGCCAAGAGTAATCCCTTTTTGGTTCTGCATATACTCGCTCCATGAAATCGATGAGATTATTGAAACCGGTTTCACTATAGAGCGATGATCGGGGTAGAGATCAAGAAGAATCGTTTCAGCTTATCGATATTTGTGGGGATGGAGGATATTTAGCACCAAGGTCGGCAATCAGCGACAAACGAGATGAAGGCTGGACACCGAATTACCGGGTCCAGCCCTGGCGGGACGAACGCGTGACTAAAAAAACTCAGGAGGCCAGCCAGGCTCTCACCCGGGCCAGATCCTCGGGCGTATCGACTCCAGCCGGTGGTGTCTCGGTGGCGATAGCGACATGAATACGCTCGCCGTACCAGAGAACCCGTAGCTGTTCGAGTGCCTCGATCTGCTCCAACTCGCTCGCCTGCCAACTGACATAGCGCTGGATGAAACCAGCACGGTAGGCGTAGATCCCCAGATGGCGGGCATGGGCGTGGCGAGAGATAGGCGGCGTCTGTGCAAAGCCATCCCGCTCCCAGGCGATGGGGGCCCGGCTGAAATAGAGGGCATAGCCCTGCCGGTCCATCACCACCTTCACGGCGTTCGGGTTAAAGATCTCTTCGTCGCTCATCGGCACGGCCAGGGTCGCCATCGGTGCCTCTGCCTGAGCCAGATTCTCGGCAACCTGACGAATGATGGATGGCGGGATCAACGGCTCATCACCCTGCACATTGACCAGTATGGTGTCGGGATCAAAGGCGTAGCGTTCACAGACCTCGGCTAGCCGTTCGGTGCCAGACTGATGTGACGGCGAGGTCATGCAGATCTCGACCCCATCGAGGGTTACCGCAGCCGCCACCCGCTCATCATCGGTCGCCACGATGACACGCTCGGCACCGGCTTGCAGCGCACGCTCGGCGACCCACTGGATCATGGGTTTGCCGTGGATATCGGCCAGAGGCTTGCCTGGGAGACGGGTCGACTGGTAGCGCGCCGGAATAACAACCACAAAGCTCATGATGGCAGCTCTTCCAGACTCAAGTGACGGGCACGGCTCTCCAGCAGCACAGGAATATCATCCTGGATCGGATAGGCCAGACGGTCGGCTCGACACACCAGCTCCCCCTTCTCCTTGTCATAGTTGAGCTTACCCTTACAGAGTGGGCAGGCGATGATTTCCAGCAACTTATGATCGAACGCCATAGGGGTTGTCCTTCAATTTGTTGATGATGAGATCCCGCAACGAGCGAGGCAATGAGGCTGAGACCGGCAGGTACCACCAGGAGTCCCGCGCAAAAGATCGGCACTTGACCGCATCCTTTTCGGTCATCAGCAATGGACGCTCGGCAAACTGCGCCAACAGGCTCTCGGCAGAGAACTCCTGATGATCGGCGAAGGCAACCGTCTGCTGCAGACGAAACCCAGCCTGTTGCAGGGTCTTGAAAAAACGGGGGGGATGACCGATCCCCGCCAGGGCATCGACCTCACCCACGGCGAGCGTCCCCTGCAGGGCCGGATTGACGGGGCGAGGCGCCTCTGCCTTGAGTTGCATCGGGTATTCACCGACCGCAGGCAAACCACCATTGCAGATGATGGCATCGGCATGCCCCAGCCGCCAGAGGCCTTCGCGCAGCGGCCCCATCGGCAGCAGATGCCCATTGCCATAACGGCGGTCACCATCGACTACCACCAGTTCGATATCGCGGGCTAAGGCATAGTGCTGCAGTCCATCGTCGCAGACGATGATAGTGACCTCTCCGCTCGCCAGCAGCGCCTTGACCGCATCGGCACGCTTGGGGGCGACCGCCACCGGACATTGGCAACGTTCGGCAATTAACTTGGGCTCATCGCCACAGACGCTGGCCGCAATGTCTGCGGTCACCAGCAGCGGATAACTGGCGGCCTTACCACCATAGCCACGACTGACCACACCAGGCTTATACCCTGCATCACGTAACATCTGCACCAGCCAGATCACCA
>JAGOXX010000078.1 GCA_018059485.1 Aeromonadaceae bacterium
GGGACAGCCTGCGAGAGGTGAGCCCCTGTCTGGTGTGTGCAACGCCTAATCTGCTCGATTGGTTTATGCAAAACCGTGAACCATCATGGGGTTACCTGCTATCGTCCCAGCTTGGCTTGTTGCCTCTGGCTGAGCGACTGAGAGCGCTAATCGAAGTCGAAAGCCCTTACGGCAGCCGGATCCTGCTCAAACTTGCCATGCCTGAAACCATGTGGCGTTTGTTTATGGATGACGAGCCCTGGCTCTGGCAAGACGTTGAGCAGGTCTGGATCCCGGTGCGGCAAGCCAACCAGCCAGCGTGGTGGCACAAGACAGTGTCACCTGAGCTGGGCGAGCCGGTTGGCAAACGGTTCAGACTCTCGGATGCGCAGTGGACTCGTCTGGGGGAAGTCACCTGGTTGAGCACTCTGGATGCTATCTGGCGCCACATGGATAAATGGTTTCCCGAACGTTTGGCTGAGCAAACAGATGCCCCTCCGTGGATCGCCGAGTGGGCTGAGTGGGGCTATGGCAGGGGGTTCGAAAGCACAAGAGATCTGCTGTTTTTCTTCAATGTACTGGGCTATCTCGGCACGGCCTGGAAGGAGAGTGACGCTTATCCCGCCATCACGGCATTGATCATGCGCATTTCTTCACTCACCCCCTCACAGAGAATTGAGCAAGCCGCCGAACTCGCAGAGGTACAACACAGAATAGGAATTGGGATATGAGTGCGAATCATGATGCTGCTGCTGCCAGCAGTGCCAATGCTCAAGGGGGCGCCAAGGCTTGCCCATTGAAGAGAAACAAGATTCAACTATTGCCAGTTCGCTATGCGCTGGTTGAACAGAAAACGGTCCATCCGGCTATAGCCAGCAGCCATCAGACCAGCATCAAGTACCGCCCCGTCGGGATCCGATTGATTGATGAGACAAGTTATCTTTACCTTATCCACAGCAAGCGTCCCGATATCATCCATGCCTATCAACTGGCGGAGAACGGGGTCGTCGCCAAGCTGGAGCAAAAAGGTCTTACATCCGCCTCGGACAAGGAGGAGTTTGTTTATCAGGAATCGGATTCCACCATAGTGGTCAGCCGTTCCGGCTCTGTGCAGGTGCTTTACAGTCGCACCAAGATCTCGCCCAAGCTGCAAGGCCAGTTGCTGCGGTCCCCCAAATTGCGTCAAAAGATGATGCAGAGCTGCCAGCTGGGTAGCTTCGATTGTCAAAATGGATCTCGACATCTGCTGCCGCCTGAGCAGCTTGAGAACTATCTGGCAGAAGTACACCCGCAGCAAAGCACTCATGCCAAAACCGATCAATGGTGTTGGTTGACCCAAACGCCAAAAACGCGAAGTGCTAGCGTATTGACCAGCAAAATACTGCCTGCTTATCAGGGGGAAGCTGCCATCCTGCTGCTGGAGGATCCGATCGGTCTGATGACCGAGTTGGCCAGCGCCTATCAGTCGATGCTGGAGCAAGAAGAACAATGGATGGCCGAAGGCTATAACCGGGCTGATTACTTTGCCGCCGCTCAGTTGCTCCAGCTCATTGAGATGAGCGATGACCTCTTGTTGATGCAGTCGGCGGACAATCAAAAGTTGGCCGAGTACAGCAAGGCCCATCCCAACGCGTTGGAGAATCGCTATCGCGACTACTGGAAGGCCAAGCAGGACTATGAAGCCGCATTGGAGAAGATGAATCGCCCCAGTGCCTCGCCGTTTGGCGATAAAAAGACGTTCGAAGCCTATCGTTCCGAGCTGGCCAAGAACGACGTGATGGCAAAGGAAGCAGGCGTCTCCAGCCAAGAGTTAAAGGCGATGTTTGACCGCGCCGGTGAGCAGAAGGAAGACCTGCTCTACGGCGAAAGCTGGATGGGCATGCGGGTAGCTCGAGGGATCCTGGAGCGTATCGACGAGGATGCCATGCGCGCCTGGTACGGGCCAGCTCAGGCCAAGATGACCCATTGGCGGGAAACCTGTTTCCAGCTCGAAACCGACAGGGTTGCCATGCTGCCAGCGGCCTACACGGCCATTCCCGTCTATGACAAAGAGGTGCAGGAGCAGTTCAAACGTCGGCTGGATCTGGAGTATCACTGGTTGCTCGGGCTGGGAGACGATCCGGAACACAGGCAGAAAGTCAGTGCATTTTTCGCCACCCTGGGTGAGCAGAACACCCATTTCTGGGTCTCCAACGCCGACAATATCGCCACCGTTGAAGACTATGACGGGCTCGAGGGTGACATCAACAACGCGCTGGGGGTCAAAGACAGCACCAGTGCGCTGATAGATGGCCTGGCTGGCCTCAAGGAGTTTCAGGCGCAGATGGCAGGGGTGCATCTCAAGCTCATAGACAGCGTCCCTGTAGAGTTGCAAGGCTCCATGAGCAGGCTGGCGTCGGAACTCGGTCGTCTGGCGATCCCTGAGCTGCAAAAGATGGCCGAGCGGATACATGCGGCCCAGGGGCAGGCAGATAGCCTGCTGCGCCATGCCAGACCCGGCACCGTCGCCATGCTGCTGGGTCAGGCGAAGAACGCGGCCGTTACCCTGGATGTCGGCGTTCAGAGTGACGCCGATTATGTCAAGTGGCAGCAAAAAACCTTGGGTACGCTGGAGACGTTGCGCAATCGCGCTGAGTCTGCCACCCGCAAATACAACAAGGCGAGCAAGGGCACGCCCACCGATAGCAAGACTCGTGCTAGCGCCAATGCCGAGTGGGCAGCGGTGCAGCGCGAAAGTGCGGCTCTGCGCGAGCGGGTGTTTGCATACAGCCAGCCGGTGGCCCGCCCCGGCGAGCCACACCCCGTATCCCATATCGTGATCAAAGCCAGCGGCGCGACCCTGACCGAGATAGAAGAGCACTTGCGTTTGAGTCGCGCAGCCTTGCGTAATCAGGTGCTGTTTGGCAATGCAGCCAGACCCGCCTTGGGCGGGGCAACCCTCAGTGGCAGCCTGGGTTTGGTGGTGCTGGTAGCCAACTGGTTTAACTTTGCCAAAACATCGGGGGATCTGGCACATAAGAGCGAGAACACTATGACGCAGAACTTTGATGTATGGTCTGCAGCTCTGGGGTTGGTGGGAGCTGCATTGGCCCTCAGTATCGAAGTGGTGCGCACCGCCGCCTATTGTCGCTGGCTTAACGAGGGGGCAGAGAGCAGCCTGAAGGCGGCCGGCCGGGTGGTGACGCTAGGGACCACTCTGGTCGCTGTTTTGGGTACAGGGTCAGCTTTGTTTGATGGTTATAAGCAAGCCTCTCAGATAGGCCGTCATTGGCGCAGGGGGGAGTGGGAGCCCATGGTCGCCTCGGCCATCACCTTGAGTGGTGATGGCCTGCAAGCCTATGCCAGCGGAAAAATAATGTTGGCTGGGACCCGGCTCAGCATGGCCGCTATCGCCGGGGAGATCAGCTGGCAGAGGGCCGCCGCCGTCACGCTGCGCTTCGCGGTGCGCTTGAACCCTTATATGTGGTTGGCCAGCGCCCTGATCTTCGGCGGCGAGCTGGCCTATAACTTCCTCACCTCGACCCCGCTGATGCGCTGGGCCAGCGAGTCCCGCTGGGGCAAGCGCGGCATGCTGCCATTTCTGCATGCCAACCAAGAGTGGGAGTACGATATGCAACTGCGCAAGTGGCAGGAGGTGATGCAGACCCCGCGCCTGAGGATTAAGTACAACTCCGAGACCAAGAAGCAGCAGCGATTGATGGTGGGTACCATCGTCGATGTGCCGGTACAGCAACGGGTGTTGACCCAGCTGCGTATCCTGCTGCCCATGACAGCCCCCGAACAGGTTAAACTCGCCGTCTTGGTGCAAAGCGAGGGCAAGCTGGTCGATTTCACTGACCACTTTTGCCAGACCGCACCTGTGGCTCAGGAGGGGTTGTACACCCGCCTCGATTTCGACTGGCCCCAGGATGATGTCAGCAGACGCCGCATGGCGTGGCTGCATCTGGCGATCTCGGTCACTACAGCGGAGGGAAACAAATTGTTTGAGGAACAGGGGGGGCTGCGCTTTTCCCTTAATCTGCAGCGGCTTCAGGGGCTGGAAGAGGCCACGCTGGCCGGAGACGAGCCGGGCTGGAGCCAAGTGGAGGCACTCGACGAGGATGACAACTTCCCCCTGGCCCGTGGCAAGATAGTGGCCCAGTTGCAACCCCTGCTGAACTGATAACGAGGAAGTATGAAAAACTCAATATTGCCGTTTTTTGCCGGCCAGCACAGACAGGAACGCCTCGGCGCCCGTACCGTATTCAGCCCCCTGCCGGTGATGACCAATGTGCCACCTGTGCGCCGTGCCGACTGGCTGACCAAAAAGCACCCCCACTATATCGAGCTGGGAGGGGCGGGAGGCTCCCTCTTTCAAACTCAAATACTCTATTCGGTCTGGGTGCTTGGCCTACTCATCTTTGCTGGAATGTTTTGGGGGCCTCCTGGAAATGGGATGAGCAACGGGCAAGGCTGGGCTGGCGTCTGGACTGGATTGTATGAGGAGGTCTGGGTCGGGGCGAACCAATGGGTGATGGAGTTTAGCTGGGAGAATCTGCTTGGCACCATTTTATTACTTGGAACGATGCCTGGTTTAGCTTTGTTTTTGACAGTCAAGATACTGAGAGAGCACCAACAGCAACTTCGTCGAGTATTACCATTCCGCTTTCACCGCCAGCGCCGTGAGGTGATGCTGTCGCGCTGGGACAAGCGCACCAAGCGTACCGAAGTCCGGATTTTCCCATGGGAAGAGATGTGCGCCATGGTGGGGGAGGGCTCAGCGGTGTCGGTCAGCGGTGTCATGACCATGGCGAGCCTGTTCTTCGGTATCAACTCGGACGAGCGGCCCGGCCACTTCTGGTCTGGCATGAACGTCGGCACCCTCAGCAAGGAGGTGGGGGCTGGCGAGTGGGAGATGATCCGCCGCTATATGGAAGAGGGCCCCGAGGCCATCGACGAACCGGCCCCGGTCACCTTTGACGGCATGATTGAGGAGTTCTGCCGGGAACGAAAGATACCCCGCAGCGCCTTCTCCCCCCTGCACCGCCTCTGGTGGGAACTGAACGGTACCCGCTTTGGCATACTGCGCATCAATATCCAGAGCCGCTTGCAGCAACGCTTCGCCGAGCGTTACTTCGCCGCCCATCCCGAGCTGGCAGCCTGGAGTGAGCCATTGCCACCCGAGCAGTGGGCCAAACCGAGCGAGCAGCTGATCCGTTGCAACCAGCTGCTGGCGGAACAATATGCCCAGGGCCGCAACATCTTCACCGTGGGTGACGTGCGCGAGTTGCTGGGGGAGGAGATAACCCCGCAGGTCGCTCAGGCGTTGCCACCCTAATGGATACCATCGTTGGGCTGGATGTGACTGCCACCCACCTGGCAGCATCGATATAGAGCACGGATGAAACGCTCTACATTGCCATTTTTTGCCGGCCAGCACCGCCAGGAGCGCCTTGGCGCCCGTACCGTATTCAGCCCTCTGCCGGTGATGACCAATGTGCCGCCGGTGCGTCGCGCCGACTGGCTGACCAAAAAGTATCCCCACTATATCGAGCTGGGGGGGGGCGGGTGGCTCTCTCTTTCAAACACAAATCCTGTATATGTTTTGGGTCATGGGATTGGTTGTTTTTGCTGCATTCTTTTGGGGACCCCCGAGAGATGGCATGAGCGATGGACAGGGTTGGGCCGGTGTCTGGGCCGGGCTCTATCAGGAGGTCTGGGTGGGGCCGGGGCAATGGGTCATGGAGTTTAGCTGGATGAATCTGCTGGGTGCCGTTGTGTTACTAGGAATGGGGCCCGGTCTTGCTTTACTTATCACGGTAAAAATGTTGTGGGAGCATCAGCAGCAGCTACGCCGGGTGTTGCCGTTTCGTTTTCACCGACAGCGCCGCGAGGTGATGCTGTCGCGCTGGGACAAGCGCACCAAGCGTACCGAAGTCCGGATTTTCCCTTGGGAAGAGATGTGCGCCATGGTGGGTGAGGGCTCAGCTGTCTCGGTCAGTGGGGTCATGACCATGGCGAGCCTGTTTTTCGGCATTAACTCGGACGAGCGACCCGGCCACTTCTGGTCCGGCATGAACGTCGGCACCCTCAGCAAGGAGGTGGGGGCCGGCGAGTGGGAGATGACCCGCCGTTATATGGATGAGGGGCCCGAGGCCATCGACGAGCCGGCTCCGGTCACCTTTGACGGCATGATTGAGCAGTTCTGTCGGGAGCGGAAGATACCCCGCAGCGCCTTCTCCCCCTTGCGCAGGCTCTGGTGGGAACTTAACGGTACCCGCTTTGGCATATTGCGCATCAATATCCAGAGCCGCTTGCAGCAGCGTTTCGCCGAGCGTTATTTTGCAGCCCATCCCGAGCTGGCAGCCTGGAGTGAGCCATTGCCCCCCGAGCAGTGGGCCAAGCCGAGCGAGCGGCTGACCCGTTGCAACAAGTTGCTGGCCGAACAATACGCCAAGGGCCGGAACATCTTCACTGTGGGTGACGTGCGCGAGTTGCTGGGGGAGGTCATCAC
>JAGOXX010000079.1 GCA_018059485.1 Aeromonadaceae bacterium
GATTAAACGCCGTCTGTCCAAACAGATCATGGTCGGCAATGTTCCAGTGGGTGGCGATGCCCCCATCTCGGTGCAGACCATGACCAATACCCGTACCACAGATGTGGCGGCTACCGTGGCGCAGATCCGTGCTGCCGAGCGCGCCGGAGCGGATATCGTTCGGGTCTCCGTACCCACCATGGATGCTGCCGAGGCGTTTCGTCTCATCAAGCAGCAGGTATCGGTTCCGATCGTTGCCGATATCCACTTTGATTTCCGTATCGCCCTGAAGGTTGCCGAATACGGGGCTGACTGCTTGCGTATCAATCCGGGCAACATCGGCAACGAGAGCCGGGTGCGCTCCGTGGTTGATTGTGCTCGCGATCTGGGCATTCCGATCCGCATTGGTGTCAACGGTGGTTCGCTGGAAAAGGATCTGATGGATCGCTATGGCGAGCCGACGGCCGAGGCCCTGGTCGAGTCAGCGATGCGCCACGTGGATATTCTGGAACGGTTGAACTTTGACCAGTTCAAGGTCAGCGTCAAGGCCTCCGATGTATTTCTGGCCGTGGGCGCCTATCGTCTGCTGGCGCAAAAAATTGAGCAGCCGCTGCATCTGGGGATCACCGAGGCGGGCGGGCAACGCGCTGGCTCCGTCAAGTCAGCGATTGGCTTAGGGATGCTGTTGGCCGAAGGGATTGGCGATACGCTGCGGATCTCGCTGGCTGCCGATCCGGTTGAAGAGGTCAAGGTCGGCTTCGATATCCTCAAGTCGCTACGCATCCGTTCTCGCGGCATCAATTTCATCGCCTGTCCCTCCTGCTCGCGTCAGGAATTCGATGTGATTGGCACGGTCAACGCCCTCGAACAGCGGTTGGAAGATATTACGACCCCCATTGATGTGTCGATCATCGGCTGTGTCGTCAATGGTCCTGGTGAAGCCCTGATCTCCGATCTGGGGCTCGCCGGTGCCAACAAGAAGAGCGCCTTCTATGAACAGGGGGAACGGGTCGATCGTCTCGACAACGACACCCTGATTGATACGCTCGAGGCCCGGATCCGGGCACGGGCATCGCGTCTGGACGCAGAGAAACGCATCCCGATCGACGAGTTGTGAGCGGAGGCGACCCGAGGGTCGCCTCTTGTCCCTTTATTTTACCTGGCAGATGAAAGTTCCTATAATGCGGCCAACTTTTCCCCTGTCTTCTAATGCATTCGAGATTCAACGTGGCTAAACAGATCCAAGCTATTCGCGGTATGAACGATTGTCTTCCCGAGCAGAGCCCGCTCTGGCAGATGGTGGAATCCACCCTGCGGCAGGTTGTTGCCTCCTACGGTTACGCTGAAATGCGTATGCCGATCGTCGAGATGACCCACCTGTTTCAACGCGCCATCGGTGAAGTGACCGATGTGGTGGAAAAGGAGATGTACACCTTCGCCGATCGTAACGGTGACAGCCTGACTCTGCGCCCGGAAGGGACGGCTGGCTGCGTTCGTGCCTGCATCGAGCACGGTCTGGTTTATAACCAAGAACGTCGGGTCTGGTATATCGGCCCCATGTTCCGCCATGAGCGTCCGCAAAAAGGTCGTTATCGTCAGTTCCATCAGTTTGGTGTTGAAGTCTTTGGTCTGAATGGCCCGGATGTGGATGCCGAACTGATTATGCTGACCGCTCGCTTGTGGAAGGCTTTTGGGATCAGCGATCATGTCGCCTTGCAGCTCAACACCCTCGGCTCTCCCGATGAGCGTGCGCGCTATCGCGATGCGCTGGTGGCCTTCCTCGAGCAACACAAGGATAAGCTGGACGAAGACTGCAAACGTCGCATGTACACCAATCCACTGCGTGTTCTCGATACCAAGGATCAGGGGATCCAGGCTCTACTGGCCGATGCCCCGCGTCTGGCCGACTATTTCGGTGAAGAGACGCGTAACCACTTTGCTGGGCTGAAATCCCTGCTGGATGGCGCCGGTATCGCTTATGAGGTCAATGAGCGGCTGGTGCGCGGTCTCGACTATTACAACTACACGGTGTTCGAGTGGGTGACCACCAGCCTGGGCTCCCAGGGGACCGTCTGTGGCGGCGGCCGCTACGATGGTCTGGTTGAACAGCTGGGTGGCCAGGCTACCCCGGCAGTCGGCTTTGCCATGGGCATGGAGCGACTTGTACTCTTGCTGGAAACCTTGGGGTGCGGTGATAAGGTTGCGCGTCCGGTCGATGTCTACCTCTGCATGGTCGGCGAAGGGACTCTGGCAGCAGGACTCAAACTGGCCGAACAACTTCGCGATGCAGTGCCATCCTTGCGCCTGATGAGCCATTGTGGTGGCGGTAACTTCAAGAAACAGGTAAAACGTGCCGACAAGGTTGGCGCCGAGATTGCTCTTATTTTAGGGGAAGCCGAACTGGCCAGTGGCGAGATTGGCATTAAATATCTGCGTGAACAGGGTGAGCAGCAGACGCTGACGTTGGATCAACTCATTGGGCTGCTGGCCAGCAAAGGAGAATAATAAGTGGAAATTTATAACAGCGACGAACAACAGGCCGAGGCGATTAAGGAGTGGTGGAAAGAGAATGGTAAAGCCATTCTGGTTGGTGCCACCCTGGGGTTGGTTGGTATGTTTGGCTGGCGTTACTTCAACGAATACCGTCAAGGGCAGATGGAGCAGGGTGCCATTGCCTATGAGGCCATCGTCAAGCAGCTCCAAACTGACCACGAAAAGGCTTTTGCTCCGGTCGCCGCCTTTGTCAAAGAGCACTCAGGTGACAGCTATGGCGATCTGGCTGCGCTGCAATTGGCTGCCGCCGCTGTCAAAGCAGGTAAACTGGATCTGGCCGTTGAGCAGCTGCAGCAAGTAGCCGACAAGGGCAACAGTGACACCGTCAAGCCAGTGGCTGCCATTCGTCTGGCGCGTGTTCTGCTTGAACAGGGCAAGCTGGAAGATGCCAGCAAGCGTCTGGATAGCATCAAGGCCGATGCTTATCAGTCGATGGTGGCTGAGGTTCGTGGTGACCTGTTCATCAAACAGGGCGACAAGACCAAGGCAATGGCTGCATATCAGCAAGCCGCAACTGCCAGCGGTGATAAGGTTAGCCCTGAGCTACAAATGAAGCTTGATGAACTGGCCGTTCCCAAGTCCGTGGTAACAGAAGAGAAGCCTAATGCATAACTGGTTGAAGAAACTGGGTATGGCTCTGACTGCGGGGGCCGTCTTGTACGGCTGCTCGTCAGAGGTCGATGTGGTGACTATGGCGCCGGTTCCTCAGGTGGAGTCGCGTTTTGAACCCGAGGAGCTGTGGAGCCATTCGGTCGGTGATGGTGTGGGTAAATTCTACTCGCAGCTGAGCCCCGTGGTTGCTGACGAGCGGGTTTTTGCGGCATCACGCGATGGTGACGTGGTTGCCTTCGACAAGCTCAGTGGCGATCGGCAGTGGAAGGTTGACCTTTCCGAACAGCCGGAAAATGAAGAGAAGCGTAGTGCCCGTCTTTCCGGGGGGCTGACTGCATTCTATGGCAAGCTGTTCCTTGGTTCAGAGAATGGCTATGTCTATGCGCTCGATCAGACCGATGGCTCCTTGCTGTGGAGCAAGCAGGTTCCTGGTGAGGTGCTGGCTGCTCCGGTTGCCGATGCGGGACGTGTCATCATCACCACCACTTCTGGCAAGTTGGTGGCGCTGGATGCCGAGAAGGGCGATATTCTCTGGAGCACAGGGGATGATCAACCCAACCTGACGCTGCGTGGTCAGTCTACGCCTGTGTTGGCTGCCGGCGGTGTGGTTTATGGCCGTGCCGATGGTCGTATCGGGGTTGTGTTGCTGGAGAATGGGCAACTGGCGAATGTTACTCGGGTTGCGTCACCCCGTGGTGCGACCGAGCTGGAACGCATGGTCGACGTTGATGCCCAGCCGGTGATCCTCGGTGATGAACTCTATGCCGTGGCTTACAACGGCCAATTGGTAGCGCGCAAGCTTATCAGCGGTGAAGAGCTATGGAAGCGTCAATACTCATCATTCCAGAATATGGGGGTCGGTCCATCGCAATTGGTACTGACTGATGCCAAGAGCCACGTCTATGCCGTCGATCGTGGTAACGGTAGTGAGCAGTGGTCCAATACTCAACTTTCCTATCGCAATCTGACTGCACCCGTCTGTTTTGGGGATTATGTGGTGGTCGGTGACGGTGAGGGTTACCTCTACTGGCTGGATGAGAACACGGGCCGGATCCTGGCCATGCAGCGGCTGGACAGCGATGGTCTCTATGTTGCTCCGGTAGCGGATGGCGATGTGCTGTATGTGCAGACTCGCAGTGGTGACCTGGTGGCGCTCAAACGCCCCTGAGCTCGCTCGCACAATCAATATGCGGCTCCTGATCCGGGATCAGGAGCCTTTGTCATTTAAAAAACGAGGTCTTTTATGACTCCAGTTGTAGCCCTGGTGGGCCGCCCAAACGTGGGCAAGTCCACTCTGTTTAACCGCCTGACCCGTAGCCGGGACGCGCTGGTAGCCGATTTTCCCGGCCTGACCCGCGACCGCAAATATGGCCAGGCCAAAGTGGGCGAAATGGAATTCATCGCCGTCGATACCGGGGGCATTGATGGCTCCGAAGAGGGTATCGAACTGAAGATGGCTGAACAGTCATTGCTGGCTATCGAAGAGGCCGATGTTGTTCTGTTCCTGGTTGATGCCCGTGCCGGTGTGACGCCGGGGGATCGGGTCATTGCCGATCATCTGCGTCGTCAGCAGAAGAAAGTTTTTCTGGTCGCCAACAAGACCGATGGCATCGATGCCGATCTGGTGGTCGGTGATTTCTACGAGTTGGGCCTGGGTTCCGAGATCTACCAGATCGCGGCAGCTCATGGTCGTGGCGTCCACAGTCTGCTGGAGCAGGCTCTGGCACCCCATCTGGAAATCCTGCAAGGTAAAGATGAGCCGGATGAAGATGATGAGTGGGATGATCGCTGGGATGAACTCGAAGAGTTGGTTCCTGAAGAGGGTGAGGAAGAGGCCGAAGATGCTCAGCCCTTCGCCGATCTGCCGATCAAGTTTGCCATCGTGGGGCGGCCAAACGTCGGTAAATCGACGCTGACCAACCGCATGCTGGGCGAAGATCGCGTCATCGTCTTTGACATGCCGGGTACCACGCGGGATTCCATCTACATCCCGATGGAGCGTGATGATCAGCAGTACGTCATCATAGATACCGCTGGCGTGCGCAAGAAGAAGAAGGTTTATGAGGCGGTTGAGAAGTTCTCCGTCGTCAAGACCCTGCAAGCCATCGAGGATGCCAACGTGGTGATCCTGGTGGTTGATGCTCGCGAGGGGATCTCGGATCAGGATCTGAGCCTGTTGGGCTTCATTCTGCACAGTGGTCGCTCCATCGTCATCGCGGTCAACAAGTGGGATGGTCTGGATCAGGATGTCAAAGAGGAGATCAAGGCCGAGCTGGATCGTCGCCTGGGCTTCGTTGACTTTGCCCGCATCCACTTCATCTCGGCGCTGCATGGCAGTGGCGTGGGTCACCTGTTTGAGTCATTGCAGGAAGCCTACCAGTCAGCGACTCGTCGTATCGGTACCTCCTTGCTGACTCGCGTCATGCACATGGCGCAAGAGGATCACCAACCGCCGCTGGTGCGCGGCCGTCGCGTCAAGCTCAAGTATGCTCATGCCGGTGGATATAACCCGCCACGCATCATCATTCACGGCAACCAGGTCAAGGATCTGCCAGACTCGTACAAGCGTTACCTGATGAACTACTATCGCAAGTCGTTGAAGATCATGGGTACGCCGATCCATATCGAGTTCCAGGAGGGGGAAAACCCGTTCGAGGGCAAGAAGAACCAACTGACTCAAAGCCAGATCCGCAAGCGTCGTCGTCTGATGAAGCATGTGAAGAAGTGATGAGGCACCGCAGAGGAGAGTAACCGATGGCATTCATGCTCAAGTGTCCAGACTGTGATCAGGAAGGGGTAGACCCTCGCCACCGGGAGAGCAGCTGTACCGCCTGTGGACACAGCTTTACCCTGGTTGCACACTGCCCTCAGTGTGCGAGCGAGTTGGAGCGAGTTCAGGCCTGTGGTGCGGTTGATTTCTTCTGCAATAGTTGCAACAGCCTGGTATCCAAACGCAGTGCGCGCTTTGAACTGACCCGCGTTGAATAGAGCCCTGAGCAAGGGCCATGAAAAAAGGAGCCTCGGGCTCCTTTTTCTTTTTCTGCATCCTTGCCATGTTTCCCGGGATTATCCCCCGTGCAGCATGCTGAACTGCACGTGTCGCCGCAGGCGGGTCTTGCGCTTGGTCGCTGACCAGGCACTGCGACGATTGGGGGCGCGGTTGAGTCGACGTTGTTGTGTCGTTAGTCTTCTTCTGCGAATCATAATGCGTCCTCCAGCCAAACTGCATGGCCTTTCGAAGATAACGTTACCATAACCAGTTGGCTTGGACAACGTACTAATAAATATGAA
>JAGOXX010000080.1:0-1772 GCA_018059485.1 Aeromonadaceae bacterium
GTTGTGTTGTTTTGCCTGTTCTTGATGGGGGGCCTCTCTTATCTGTTCTGGTCATCAGGTGAAACTCAGCAAGAGAGTGAATTTTCAGACACAGTGGCCATGGCGACGAATTCGGCGCTTGGTGAATCGGCTCAGGATGCTGATCTGCTGCGGCGTGCCGAATTCATGCCGGCCTACTGGGGCAAGGTTGCCCAACCCTTATTTGGCGACTGGCCTGAGATCCGCAAACGCCGGGTGTTGCGAGTGTTGGTTCCCTACAGCCGAACCTTCTTTTACCACGACAGTGGTCGAACTCGCGGCATCAGTGCTGACCTACTGGCGGAGTTGGAACTCTATCTAAACAAGACTCTCAAAACTGGACGCAACCCTATTTCGGTGTTGGCGATTCCGGTCGAGCGCGATCAGCTCCTGTCCGGCCTGGTTGAAGGGCAGGGGGATGTGGCGGTAGGCAACCTGACGGTGACGGTGCAACGAGAGGCTGAGGTTGATTTTGTGGTGTTGCCAGGGCATCAGCAGCAAGAGGTTCTAGTCTCTTCGCCCTCGGCCCCCGTGCTAACTGATGAACGGGATCTGGCCCACCGCATGCTTGCAGTGCGCCGTTCCAGCAGTTATTTCAGCAGCATCGAAAAACTCAACAGCCGCTTGGCCAAAGCCGGTCGGCCGCGAGCCGAGGCCTTGATTGTACCCGAGGCGTTGGAGGATGAAGATCTGCTGGAGATGCTCAATGCCGGGCTCCTCGATTTCTCCATCGTCGATGACTGGAAGGCCCGGCTCTGGCAGAGCGTCTACCCGAACATCCGGATTTATCCGCAGATCGTGTTACGTGAGCGGGCGCAAACCGGTTGGGCTATCCGCAAGCAGAGCCCCAAGCTGGCGGCGTTATTGGCTGGCTTCCAACAAAATGTGAAAAAACGTCACTTGATGGAACTGAAGTTTGCCGAGTATCAGCAGCGGATTGCTCGGCTTGGGCCTGTGCATGCCATCAGTGAATGGCAGAAGGTCAAACCGATCCACACCCTGTTTCGACGTTATGGCCAGGATTACCGTTTCGACCACCTGATGCTACTGGCTCAGGGTTACCAGGAGTCGCGGCTCGACCAGACACAGCGATCGACGCGCGGTGCCATCGGTGTCATGCAACTGATGCCCCCCACAGGTGATGCGATGCAGGTAGGGGATATCCGGGAGCTGGAGCCGAATATTCACGCTGGCGTCAAATACCTGCGGCAGATGCACGATAACTACTTTGATGATCCCGAGATTGACGACATGAATCAGACCCTCTTTTCGCTGGCCGCTTACAATGCGGGGCCGACGGCCATCGCCCGGATGCGGAAAAAGGCGGCTGAGCAGGGGCTGGATCCCAATCGCTGGTTTGGTCAGGTCGAGGTGGTGGTGGGCCGCGAGTTGAGTAGCGAACCGGTGCGCTATGTGCGCAACATCCTAAAGTACTACGTGGCCTACCGGCAGATGTTTATCCATCAGCAGGCGCGGGCATCCGCCAAGAGCCAGGTCATCCGGCGGGAGTGACTGCTTTTTGCTGTTGGTGGGACCTCGTTGGCGGAGACTATCGTCTAATCTAATAATTAAGTACCAACTGCCATCGCAGAGGGAACGATATGCGGTTCCTGCTCGCACTGCTTGTTTTCTGGTGGATCCAGGCTCCGGCGGCTATCCAGCTCAAACTGGATACCAATACGGCACCGCCCTATCAGTTAAGCAGCAACGGGGAAGTGACGGGTATGGCCGTCGACGGGCTGGCGTGTGTCATG
>JAGOXX010000080.1:1872-6351 GCA_018059485.1 Aeromonadaceae bacterium
GTGTCATGCGTCAGCCTGAGTTGGAGCCATACGCCAAGCTTTCAGCCCCTCTGGTCTTGGAGAAGTGGTACTGGTACAGCCGTGATGATGCTTTGTTACACCGCATTGACTTTCCCGGTGACTTACGGATCGGAGTGATCCGCGGTAGCAACCAGGAGAGCTGGTTGGAGGGAGCCGGTCTGCACTATTCCCAGCAGGTCAACCAGTTGGATAGCCTGTTCAAATTGTTAGCGATAGGTCGAGTCGACATCATTTTGGTGGATCAACAGGCCATGCTGACTCAGCAGCAGCTGGATACGGCGAGCCTGTTTCGTCGGTTCGAGCGTTATATGCCGCTTGGGGTCTACTTTTCTTCCGCTTTCCTGGCTACCCAACAAGAGTTCTTAACGAAATTCAATTCGCAGCTTGCCTTTTGTCATTGCCAAGGCCTGGATTTGACCAGCGATGAGGCAAAAGTACTGCGGCTGCGTGTCGATGAAGATTTTGCATATTGGCGCAAAAATAACTTAGTTCAGCAGTTGCTAAAGTCGGGTCCGGAGAGCGATTTGGAGTTATTGGCTCGCGATCATCTCTGGCAGCAGGTGGCTTCGACTGGTCAGCCGTTTCCGGCCTGGATGAACGAGATTTTGCGCTCCCCGCTCTCTGATGCGTTGGCCGAGTGGCAGCAGCGCCAGCAGGGTCAATATTCGGAAGTTTTTATTAGTGCGGCCAGTGGCCAGTTGTTGGCCAGTTCGCGACTCACTTCTGATTATTGGCAAGGGGATGAGGAAAAGCTGCAGCAGACACTCAGGCAAGCCAAGTTGGATGGGCCTGAAGTCCTTGAGGGCTGGATGGATCGGAACGAGCACGGGACCAATGGTTCTATTGATTATGACCCCTCATCGCAGAAGTTCATTAGCCATCTGAGCTATCCTCTTTGGTATGACGGACAGTTAGTGGCTGTGATGACATTTGGGATCCAGGTCGAAGAGGTTTTGCGACGCAGCATCATGCCTCTGCGCAGCTGAGCATTCTGGAATTCAGGCTCTATGGCCTTCTGATTTATTGTCAACGGAGCACGATATTTGGGCATTACAAACATAATATGTTGCCCATAACCTATCGGGAGATGTGGATATGTTTATGAAAATGTTGAGCATTAGAGCGAAGGCTGCCTTCGGCCTTGTTCTGTTGACACTGTTTATCCTGACGATTGGGAGCCTCAACTACATGGCTCTTGAGAAGATGCAGGGCAATACCGATCTATTTGCCGCGCGCCTGATGCCAGCACAGGGGGTGGTCCTCAATGCCGATCGGGATCTGTATCAGGCCTTGGTGGCACAACAGCAGCTGCTGCTGGGGGGGGATCCGCAGGTTACTGCTGCCCTGACCAAGGACTTCGCGGAGAATGCCGATCAGGCCCATGAGCGTATGCAGAGCTACCTGAAATTGATGTCTCAGTTTCCGGAGATATCCTCCCAGCTTGACGGGTTTGAAGGTCAGTATCAAACCTGGCGTAAGCAGGCCGAGCAGGTATTTGCCCTGATGGCCAATGGGGATCGCGATGGCGCCATGGCTCAGCATCTTAAGCAGATGGACTCCTTCTCTGCGTTGCGTGAACAGTACAATCTAGCCGGTGAGCTGGATGAGAAGTTGGCCTCTGCGCTTCGAGTCCGCTCCGAAGAGGTTGCTGATAACAGCCAGGTCTGGACGCTGAGTCTGCTGAGTTTTTCCGTGGTCGTTGGTTTACTGCTGAGTTATTTTGGTCCAAAACTCATCGTCAATAGCATACTGGCTGTCCATGACAAGGTTGAGGATATCAGCCGCGGCGAGGGGGACCTGGTCAGTCGCCTACCGATCACCAGTCAGGATGAGTTGGGTAAACTGGCGCGCAGTTTCAACCGTTTTCTCGATCAGTTGCAGGGCCTGATTCGAGAGGTCGGTGGGGATGTGGGGCAGTTGGAAGTCAGTACCGGAACCCTGCGTCAGATATCGACTCAGGTTGGCGATTTGAGTGAAAATCAGCGGATGCAACTCTCTTCCTTGGTCGCTGCGTTTAACGAGATCAATCAGGCGGTGCATGAGATATCACGCCATGCGCAGTTAACATCCGATCAGACTCACATGGCGCAAGCTAGTGCAACACAAGGGATGAGTCTGCTTTCGCGGAATGTCGAGATGAACCAGCAGCTTGCCGAGAGTTTGAAGGATGCCAGCGATATGGTGACCCGGCTGGCTGACGAGTCGGAAAAGATCACCTCGGTGCTGGATGTGATTCGCAGTATTGCCGATCAAACCAACCTCTTGGCGCTCAATGCGGCCATCGAGGCGGCTCGAGCTGGCGATCAGGGGCGTGGTTTTGCCGTTGTTGCTGATGAGGTCCGGACCTTGGCCAGTCGTACACAAAGATCGACAGAAGATATCCAGCTGATGATCGGTTCGCTCAAACAGGGCGTACAGAGCGCTGTTCAGTCGATGGCCAGAGGCAGTGGTCAGATGGAGGAGACGCTGGGTATGGCTGACAAGACTCGCGATGCCTTGAGTGAAATCCAGAAATTGGTAACTCAGGTTCTGGATATGAACTTCCAGATCGCCTCAGCCACTGAAGAGCAAGGCGCCGTGATGGATGAGGTGAATCGCGGTGTCTCCGAACTTAATAGTCTGACCGAACAGGCTGGGGTGCTCGCGGGGAGTGTCTTGCAAACAGGTCGTGATCTGGATGGCTTGGCCCAGCAGTTGTCCGGGCGGGTACGTCGCTTCAAGGTTTAACACTTGCAGCCGATAGGTTTGCTTGGTTTTGCCATAAAACAAGGAGCGCCTCAAAGCGCTCCTTGTCTGTTTGTCGTTGGTGCAATTGCATTGGTAATGTTCAGTTTCTGCTCAAGGCGCTGTGACGTTGGCGTAACCGAGTATGCAGCGCGAAGAGCAGACCGAGGGCTGCAACTCCGACTCCACCACCACCTGAGCTTTCATTGGCACCCGTGCTTCCAGCGGTCGTCAGGCTGCAGAGTGGTTCCTGCTGATGCGAGCTGCCATTGGGCCAATTCATAGTAGTGAGTCGAGTCAGCGCGCCAGTATCCGAATCTGTTTGTCGATTCTGCCATTGCCAGGTGACGCGGTGATCGCCTTGCGGTATTGCCAAACTATAAGCCTGGATTTGACAGTATCCGCTCAAAGAGAGTGCAGGAACGTCATCCAGCAGGATCTGCAGACTTCCTTGGGCTGGGGCCGAACCATGTTCCAGGGTGAACTCGAGAGTCCCGGGTCCTTGCAGGTGCGCCGCCAGCGCTGAATGACCTGCTGCCGATAATCCGGCTGCGACCATTCCCTCATCGATTGTCTGCCACTGTTCATCACCGCCACTCCACCAGGTTACGTCACCTTGTGGCCAATTATCGGGAACTGTCACCGAGCTGGCCATGTCGAGCGTCAGGGTTACGGGGTGAACCTCTGTGTCCAATTGATAACCTATCTGTTCGCTGTAACGACCACTGATGGTTTTTTTTAGCGCCAGGGCGAGGGAGCAGCGACTATTTGGTGCCAAGGTGCTGCACTGCGGATCTGGTAACTCCAGAGGACTATCGGCTGCCGTTGATAACCCGGTCAGGCTCCTGGTCATCGCGGACCAGTTACTAAGACGAAGCACGACTTGCGGTTGGCTCTGGTCGGGTAGCAGTAGCTGATACTGAGGCTCAGGTTCAGACTGTGGATGGAGCCATGACTGGGCAACGGCTGCAATCCAGTCGTGATAAAGACCAAAGCGAACATAGCGGGTAATGCCGTTTTGCCCATCACTGACAATTCCCGCTGCTATGGGGTGATTATCGCGCCAGTAGATAAGCGGAGTACCACTGTCACCGGGAGCTGAACCATAGGATGCTTGTGCAGCACAGAGGTAGTCGACTTCCATGGTGCCTGTTGCTAGCCCGAACGCTTGCTCGCAGGCTGCATCACTTTGTCGTGAAATCTGGCGCTGAAGCAGAGCGTCGGAGGGGGTGTAACTGGTATAGCTGGTTGAGCCGTAGCCGAGCGCGGTCAGCGGCTCATTATCCAGCATCTGGGCTTCATCACTCAGGGTCGGGATGGTCATCACAGGTTGTTCTGCCGGGACGCCGGAGAGCCGTAGCAGCGCCAGGTCACCACTCACAGACTGAGTACCGATCGAGGATCCCTCAAATGACTCAACGTCGATGATGGGGTAACAGTTATTGCGGTTTGTGGTTGACTGGTTGCCAATACAAACCAGATTTCCCAATATTTCGGATGGAAAGATACAATGTTTGGCAGTTACGGCAATGCCATTCCCCAGATAACCGCCACCGCAGACATGTTGTGAACCATTCATGACTCTCGGGTTGATGATATGCATGATGAATGGCCATTCCCCGGCCTTGGTTTCCGTTCCATCGACAACCCGAGTGGTGTGTGCCTGAGCCGAGAGGCTCAAGCCTACACTACCAAGTAATAACCAACTGATTCCTCGCATTCATTCCGCCCCAG
>JAGOXX010000081.1:0-3311 GCA_018059485.1 Aeromonadaceae bacterium
AACCTCGACTAATATCATTTTCGAGCAGGCGCTCGTGTCTGCCCAAACGGCGAACAACAGACTGTTTTCCTTGCCAAAAAAAAGAGCCCATGGGGCTCTTTTTCATGGGCTATCGGCATCTATCAATGCAGGATGCGAGCACGAATGGTGCCATCGATCTGCTTGATCTTGGCCAGCGCCTCTTCACTGCGCTCGGTTTGTACATCGATCACCACATAGCCGATGTCGGCCGTAGTTTGCAGGTATTGCCCTACGATGTTGATGCCATCCTCGGCAAAAGACTGGTTGATCTTGTTGAGTACACCAGGCTGATTGCGGTGAATGTGCAGCAAGCGGCTCGCGTCATGATGCTCGGGCAGAGATACTTCCGGGAAATTGACGGCTGAGAGCGTCGAGCCGTTATCGGAGTATTTCACCAGCTTGCTGGAAACTTCCAGCCCGATATTTTCTTGTGCCTCTTGGGTTGAACCACCGATATGCGGCGTCAACAGCACGTTGTCGAAGGCTTGCAGCGGGGAGACAAACGGCTCGCCATTGGCCGTCGGCTCGACCGGGAATACGTCGATAGCCGCACCGGAAAGATGACCACTAGCCATGGCGGCAGTCAGCGCTTCGATGTCGACTACAGTGCCGCGGGCGGCGTTGATCAAAATGGCGCCAGGCTTCATCTTGGCCAACTGGTCGGCGGCAATCATATCCTGAGTCGAGGGAGTCTCTGGCACATGCAAGCTAACCACATCAGACATCGCCAGCAGTTCATCCAGTGTGGCGACCTGAGTGGCGTTACCCAGCGACAGCTTGTTCTCGATGTCGTAGTAGAAAACCTTCATGCCGATACTTTCGGCGATGATAGACAGTTGAGTCCCGATGTGGCCATAGCCAATGATGCCGAGCTTCTTACCACGGGCTTCCACTGAGTTATTGGCGCTCTTGTCCCATTCGCCACGGTGTGCCTTGGCATTCTTGGCTGGAATGTTACGCAGCAGTAACAGGATCTCGCCCAGTACCAGTTCAGCAACGCTGCGGGTATTGGAGAAGGGGGCATTGAAGACAGGAATACCACGAGCAGCGGCAGCCTTCAGATCGACTTGATTGGTACCAATGCAGAAACAGCCGATGGCAACCAGCTTCTTGGCTGCATCCAGCACACGTTGGTTCAGGTTGCTGCGCGAGCGGATCCCGACGAAATGAACATCCTGGATTTTCTCAATCAGCTCTGCTTCTTCCAAAGAGCCTTTGAGATATTCGATATTGGTGTAGCCAGCAGCCTTGAAGGTGTCGACCGTGTTTGGATGGACGCCCTCCAGCAGCAGGATCTTGATCTTGTCTTTTTCCAGTGATACTCGGCTCATTTCGGTCCCTCATGCGCAACGTTATAAATGCAACGTCAAGTCACTCAGCTTGTCGTTCCATGTCTGGTGAGGCATGTAAACTAGCAAAAAAGGGCAATGCTGGGCAATCAGCTTTCGGTTCTTGGCTACATTTTGCGTGAATTCGACGGCATGGGATCTATAAGCCATCGAGCACTTGTCGGGTTCTGAGAAGTTGAACCGGATCCGGGATCAGCAGATTCTGCCACATGAAGTTGTGGTGCTCGATGATCTGGGATGCGTTCATGTGCGGACGATCCGCTGTGGTGTGGGCATCTTGTACTGCGATAATTTGGTAGTCGAGGCTAGCTGCAGCGCGAAGTGTGGTGTCGACACAAAAATCGGTCGCGCAGCCACTGATCATCAGTTGGCCCACACCCAACGAGTAGAGCAAGGGCTGTAGGCCTGTATGGTAGAAGGCATCGCAGGCTGATTTACGAACCAGGTGGTCGCCGGGAAGCCGATGCAGTTGGGGCAGCAGTTGCCAGCCATCCGTATGCGGCTCCAGAACATCATCGACAGGACCGTCATGCTGGATAAAGATGACGGGAATGTCTTCCCGATGGCAGAAGTCGATCAGCAGGTTGATATTGGCAACGACGCTGGCACTGCGGTAGCGGCTTTGCTCTGATGCGAAGAGGCCTTGCTGCATGTCGACAACTAGCAGCGCCATGTGAGAATGAGCGGGCATAAGTGGCTCCAAACGAGGTTATGCGCCATGCTAGCAGAGGCTTCTCTTATCCGCTATCTCCTGTATATCAAGACGAAATGAGGAACTTCTATGCAACTTGCTCCTGCAACCTGGCTGTTGGTGACACTGTTTACCATTCCCCTGGCAGCGGAAAACCTGGTGGTTGGCTCCGATAGTGCATCCGGTAATACCGTGATCAGTACCGGGTCGCGTCGTACTGAAGTGGTTGTCCCGGTAAATGGCGTCAATGAGCGAGTCTGCTGGTTTGATGGCCAGAAGTACTCCAAAGGTGCCCGTATCAAGGCGGGAAATGAGTGGTTGGTTTGCGCACGGGAAAATGAATACGAGACCAATGGTGCCCTGATTTGGCGTCCGGTCACCGAAGTGCCGACCAATGCCGGCAACAAGATCCAGATTAATTAGGCTGGTGATGAGGCGCCGATAAACAGGAAAGAAAATGAATGTTTAAAATTGGCCGACATGTACATTTCTTGCTCTGTTTTCTAGGCTTTGAGTAACGGTTAATTACGGACAGGGGGCGAGCATGACGCTTTCCCGGTTATTCAATGCCTGCATGATCGGCATCTTGTTGCTGGTTGCCTTATTGTTGGGGCGAGTTCAGCTCAACATGGTACGGGATTCCATCCATGACCAGATGGCTGCGAATCTGGAAACTGCATCCACCTCGTTGGGGTTGGTGCTGCAGGGGGCCTTCCTGGGGGGCGATCCTGTCATGGCTGAGACCATAGTCAATGCCATGTTTGATGGCGGTTATGTCAAATCCATTCGTCTGGTTGATCCCGATGGCAAGCTTCTGTTTAAACGCGAATTTGCCGATGACAAGGCTTCAGCTCCGGAGTGGCTGGTAAAGTCGCTGGCATTTCCCCGAACCGAACTCTCCCGCGAAATAACCGATGGCTGGAATATTCTTGGCACCTTGTATATTGAGGGCCATCGCGGTTACGCCTATGGCTATTTATGGCGCGCCGTGCAGTCGCAGCTCTGGATCGCCGGGATTGGCTTACCGCTGGCGGTGGTTCTGATTGCGATTTTTGGTCATATCCTGCTGCGGCCTCTGCGGCGTGCCGTTGAGCGAATCGCCATATTGTCTGTTAATCATCTTCCTGGGGCATTACCCAGCTCCGCCATCCGGGAGCTGAATGCTCTGTCGCAAGCGGTGAACCAACTGATCCAGGAGAAACATCGCAATTATCTGCGTCGCAAATTGAAGTTGCTCAGCTGGCGACAAA
>JAGOXX010000081.1:3411-6288 GCA_018059485.1 Aeromonadaceae bacterium
CCTGGGGCATTACCCAGCTCCGCCATCCGGGAGCTGAATGCTCTGTCGCAAGCGGTGAACCAACTGATCCAGGAGAAACATCGCAATTATCTGCGTCGCAAATTGAAGTTGCTCAGCTGGCGACAAACCATCATGAGCAATGAGACTCCTCAAACTCGATCTTCTCTGGTTCCCCCGAGCCGATTTGTATCGACTCAGGGTGACATGCTGCTCTATCAGCGCTTGTCGATCCCCTGGACCATCCTGAGCTCTTGGCGACATAGCTCGAATAGCGACGCAGAGCGTCTCTGGTTGGAGTTTCAGCGGATATGGCCCTTGGCATTGGCCGAGCCAACCCTGGTGCTACCGATCCCCCTGATACTGCTGGACGATCCCTGGTGGCCGCAGTTACGCGAGTTGGTTGCTACCAGGAACAAGTTACAACTGGAGTGGCAAGCCTCCACGAATCTGTTGCCTGAATTATGTTTTGAGCGGCTGGCCGAGCTTGGAACATTGGGGGCTATTCATCATCTAGGGAATTTCACGGCCAATAAACAGAGCTTCTTGTTGCTGGAAAAGATGCAACCAAACTGGGTTTTGGCCCCTTGGGTGGCAGATCTCCCACCGACCTACTGGATTTTACACAATGTCACAATCCACGATCTGGGGGCTGGTGTACTGGTCGAAGGTGCTTCTGATCCCTCCATGCTGTTGGAGTTGGAGTTCAATGGTTACCCGCAGATGGGAGGTGGTGATGGGCATTCGGTGTAATCTCCCGTTTCTGATCCTCATGCTGTCAATCTTTAGTCCGGTGAGTCACGGAGCGGCCCGGGAGCCCATAGTGATTGCCGGGGGGGACATCCAGGGGGTTTATTTTCAGATTGCAGGCGAGTTCTGTCGTCTGGCCTCCTTGGGTGATCCCGACCTGAGTTGCTCCGTGATGCCCAGTGAAGGGGCTGCCGAAAACTTGCAGTTGCTGCGTGAAGGGGTGGTCAATATGGCTCTGGTTCAGGGCGATCTCTTGTATTGGGCTCAGCGCGGAGAGGGGCCCTATCAGGGGCAGGCTATTCCGCAGTTGCGCTCTATCATGGCTACCCATGCTGAGCCGTTCACCCTGATTGTTCGGCAAAATCAGGTGGCCGAGATATCAGCCCTCCAGGGGAAACCCGTCTACCTAGGGGCTGAGAATTCAGGCTCCCGAACGACGGCAACGATAGTGCTCAAAAACTTTGGGCTTCCTGATATCAATAAGCAGGAGGTTGCGGTCGAGGATCCGGCTGCGGCTCTGTGTGAACAAAAAATTGATGCCTGGGCTTTGGTCATCGGTCACCCGAACAAGCGGGTGCTGGATGTATCCAAACGTTGCGCCATTCAGTTTGTGCCGATCCGGCCCAAAAACGCTCCAGGTGCGGCAGAAAAGTATCCCTTCTATCGAGTCAGCCAAATTCCGGGGCGTTTATACCCCGGCGTGCTTAATAACACACCGACACTGGCGTTGCCCGCCATCGTCGTGACGACCGACACCATGGATAGTCGGTTGGTCAGTGAACTGATTACCGGATATTGGCAACATCGAAAATCTTTTAACAAGAAGGTCTCCGCCTATGCCAACTTGTTCCGGCTGCCAGCCCATATGGAACAAGCCGCGGCCTTGATCCCCATGCATCCGGCCGCAGCTCCTGCGTTACGAGGGTTGCGCTGAGCGGAGCCGAGTCGGGTTCTGTTAGAGACTCATTCGCGGGGATTTGAAATTGCCATTGCCGATGCGACTGCGATAGTCGGTCCACAGTTTGAGCCGATCGGCATCACCGACTAATTGTGACTCTTTGCGCTGGTTCATGATCCACAGGCTCTTGGCATCGAAGCTGTAAACCGGTAGCAGATCCGGACGTCGGCTGGCCGGATAGAGGGCCGCCTTGATGTTATCCAGCACCAGGGGATCTGATTTCTTGGTCGGGTAATAGGCCAGCACCATATGGAATTGGTTGTAATCGACAGCCTTGACATAGACCAGCCGCAATTTCTCCTCGGCAACGCCCAGCTCCATCAGGGTGTAATACTTGGCCAGACTGTAGTCCTCGCAATCGCCACCACGGGCCCCTAAAAACTCCAGAGGTCGCGCCCAATAGTCATCCTTTCCCCATAGACGTTGATCGGGTACATAGATCAATTGATTGAAGAAGTTATTCACGCTCTCGATTTTGTTGCGTTCTGCCATGCTCTCCTGGCGTTTTAGGGTGGCGAGCCACTGATCGATGCGCGGCAGCACGGCAGCGCCATAGGTTGCTTTGAGCTGATCGCGTAGCGCTTGTTGGCGCAGATAGCTCTCCAGTGGCGAGTCGGTAGCCAGGGCCCCGCAGCTCCATAATCCGGCGAGCAGGTAGCCCATTAGAACGCTCAGGTGTCGGCGAGACATGGTGGTGGCTCCTCAACCGCGAAGTGTTGTCTTGAGCTTAGGATCCACATCTTACAAGTCAATCTGGTGGCGTCAGGTCAGGATAATCTGCTACCAGTCAACCGTCAGTAATCAGTCAACCTGGGGGAGTTGCAGCGATATGGTCCCCCGACTCTGGCAGCAGCAGGGTAATAGCTGGGCTACACCCACATGGGCGAGTGGTGGCTCTGGATAAAAGAGATGATGCGCCTGTTGAGGCTCGGCCAGTTGTAAGCGACAACTGCCGCAGTAGCCGCTGCGGCACTGGTATTCGACGGTGTGACCTGTGCGTTCCAGCGCGGCGAGCAGGGTCTCGCCGCGCTTGAGTTCAAAACGGCCGCGCGGTGTGATGAGGAAAACCGGGGCCGTATCGCTCACAGACTGAAGCCATCCAGGTCGCCAGCGTTGAGTTCGCTGTCAATCTGTCCAACCAGGTAGGAACTCACCTCCACCTCCTGCGGTGC
>JAGOXX010000018.1 GCA_018059485.1 Aeromonadaceae bacterium
TGCTGCGGATCAGCAATAGTACGATTCGTGGTGTGGTTTATGGATTCATTGGGGCCGCTGTGGCGCAGGGTGCTTTAGCCTGGTTTGGTCTGGCAATTTCAGGTGTACCCAATGCGATGAGTGTGGGTCTGCTGGTCTGCCTGGTATCCGTCATTCCTGGGGGGCCACCACTGGTTGGCTTTATCGCCGCCTATTGGTTGTTTAAACAGGGTGAAATGGTCTGGGCCGGGTTCCTGGTAGCCTGGTTCCTGCTGGTCGTTGGCACCATAGACAATGTCGTCAAATCTCTGGTGATTGGTCGTAATAGCCCGCTACCTATCTCGCTGATCCTGTTTGGGGTCATCGGTGGCGCCATCGCCTTTGGCATGTTGGGAGTTTTCCTTGGCCCTACCTTGCTGGCTCTGTTCTATACCCTGGTGCGCAGTTGGGTGAACAAATCCCAGAGCGCCGGCGAGCCTCTTCCGGAGACGGCCAGCCTCGAGGATGGCTCCATTTAGTTCGCATCCATTGCAGACAGTAAAACGGCCCGTGAAGGGCCGTTTCTTATGGTGAGTTAGCTCTTGGTCGGGCTCAACGTCAGAGTGACCCGGCGATTTTGCGCCTTGCCCTCAGCCGTGCTGTTGCTGGCCACTGGCTGATCGGGGCCTACGCCGCTCATGCCTAGGCGGCTGGCATCGACGCCCATGGTGATCAGTGCGGTACCGACGCTCTCGGCCCGTTGCTGTGACAGACGCATGTTCAGGTCACGACTCCCGCTACTGTCGGTATGGCCGACGACGTTGATGCGGGTATCTTCATACTCCTTCAACACCATGGCTACGCCGCTGAGGGTATTGGCTCCCGCTGGTTTCAACTGGCTGGAGTTGCTGTCGAAGGTGACGTTATTTGGCATATTCAGAATGATCTGGTCACCACTGCGGGTTACCGAGACGCCAGTGCCCTTCATCTTCTGACGCAGTTTGGCTTCTTGCACATCCATGTAGTAGCCGATGCCTCCGCCGAGTGCCGCACCAGAGGCTGCACCGATCAAGGCTCCTTTGCCCCGATCCTTCTTGGAGGAGGAGAGTACGCCCACCAGAGCGCCTGTGGCCGCGCCAATGGCGCCCCCTTTGACTGCTTTCGAGGTTTGCTCTTCGCCGCTATAGGGATTGATGGTGGTACAGCCGACGGTTCCGATGGCCAGACAGAGTGAGGTCAACAGAAGTGTATGTTTTTTCATCCAAACGACCCATGTGTGATAGAAATCACGTCATATATACCGAAAAATGAACTCACTGGAAATTGAATATCACCGACTTGTTGGACTTGTGAGCAGTTGGAATATCAAGGATCATAGTGGCCAGGATAGACCGATTGGCTGACCAAACCTGCTGAGCAGGGGTTTAAGGCGACGGGAGTATCCAAAAATTCATCAGACAAGGAAACATGCTCGTGACTGAGGCTCTCTCTCCGGTTCAGGCCAGGATCCGTAATCTGCGTCGTATATCACCCATCTGGTTAGTTCCTATCGTTGCTGCCGTGATCGGCTTGTGGCTGGTCTACGCGACTCTCTCCAATCAGGGACCTCTGGTGACCCTAACCATGAGCAATGCCGAGGGGATTGAGGCGGGTAAAACCATGATCAAGGCGCGCAGTGTCGAGGTCGGTATGGTGCAGACGGTCAAACTCAGTGAGGATCTGACCCACGTCATCGTCACGGCGCGCATGGCTGTCGATACCGAAGATCTGCTGCGGCAAGATAGCCAATTGTGGGTGGTCAAGCCGCGTATCGAGCGGCAGGGCATCTCGGGTCTGAGCACTCTGCTCTCCGGCTCCTATATCGAACTGCTTCCGGGCAAGAAAAACAAATATCGCGATAAATTCGATGTGATGGATACCCCTCCTGTTGCGCAACCCGATGAGAAGGGGCTGCGTATCCGTCTGATCAGTGAACAGAGTCGAGGATTGAACATCGGCGATCCCGTCATGTATCGGGGTTTTTCGGTTGGCCGAGTCGAGTTGAGTCACTTCTCGACCGGGAGTCGGCAGATGGAGTATCAGCTATTCATCACGGCTCCTTATGATGGGCTGGTCACCAATAATGTCCGCTTCTGGATGAATGGCGGCGTTCGTTTTGAAACCTCCGCCGATGGAATGAAGTTTGAAACCGGCTCGTTGGAAAACCTCATCAAGGGCGGGGTCAGTTTCGATGTACCCAAGGGATGGGGGCTGGGCAAACCGGCTACCAGTGGCCAGCAATTCACTCTATTTACTGACGAAAGCAGTAGTCGTAGCCGCCAGTATGATCGCTATCTGGATTATGTCCTGTTGTTCAACGATTCGGTGCGTGGTTTGAGTGCTGATGCACCCGTCGAGTATCGCGGTATTCGTATCGGAACCGTGCTGGAAGTGCCATTCCAACTGAGCGACGTTGAACTGCTGGGGCATAATTCCGGCATGATTCCGGTGCATATCCGCATTGAGCAGGATCGTTTCGATGATGAGGATGGCGACCGGGCCTTGAGTCAATTGTCGCGGGATATTGAGCAACAGATCCGCAAGGGGCTCAGAGCCACACTCAAGACCGGGAATCTGTTGACGGGATCCATGTATATCGATCTGAGCCCGGTGCCGGATAGTCCGCCTGCCGCAGGTTACGGTCGCTTTGGTGAGTTCCATACAATTCCGACTGTATCGGGTGGTTTGGCGCGCATTGAACAGCAGGCTAATAAATTACTGACTAAATTCAATGAGTTGCCACTGGATCAAACCATCAGCAACCTGGATGCCATGCTCAAGGAGAGTAAACAGAGCTTTGCTGCCATGCGGGAGTTGAGCACCAACATGAACAAGCTGGCCACGCAACCAGGTGCCCAACAACTACCCGCTGAATTGACCAAGTCGATGCAGGAGCTACAGAAGACGCTGCAGTCGTTTTCCAGTGATTCTCCTGTGTATGGGGATCTGAACCGCTCGATTGAGTCGTTGAACAGCCTGTTGCGTGAATTGAAACCGGCGGCACGTAAGGTCAATGAAAAACCCAATTCCCTGATTTTTAGCCAGACTCCGGCCGATGATCCCCTACCGAGGAGTGCCAATTGATGCGCTATCTACTCACGCTTTTTTGTGCCGTGCTGGTCGCTGGGTGTGCCAGTGAGGCGGTACCGGCCTACTATGCCTTGAGTCTTTCCGACAATCAGGCTCCTTCCCGGCAGGTGACGGAGGGGCCAATTCTGGTGGTCGACCGCGTGGTGCTGCCAGAGTATCTCAATGATCTGGGAATTGCTTTTCAACCGGACGATGTGCAGATAGTGACGGCAAACCAGGCCCGTTGGGCCGAGGCTCTGGATAAGCAGCTGACGCGATCCCTGGTGCAGAGTCTCTCTGAGCAACTGGAGCGGGTTCAGGTGCTTGAGGGGCCGAATGCCAAGAGCCAGGTTTGGCATCTGAACCTTGAAATCACAGCGTTTCAAGGCCGTTTCGATGGTCAGGCTGTGGTTGCCGGACGCTGGGTGTTGCAGCAGGGAGATAAGGCCTACAGCCACTCTTTCCAGACTCAGGTTCCGTTGCAAGAGGATGGTTACCCGGCATTGGTTCGGGCGTTGCGCAAAGGATGGCAGTCCGAGATCGATAGCCTGGTGGTGGCCATCAAGCCGACTCTGGTTCCAGCCCATTAATCATGCATCGCACATGGGTTCTGTGGAGACTTTGGAACCCATGTTGCTCATCTCGGTGAGGGGCTGAAATAGCGCCCTAATTCCGCTGCGAAGGCTCGAGGGCGACCTCAGTGCCACCAGCCTCCGGTTCACCGGAAGAATCCTTCGTTTTTACGGATCGGCACCGACTCTTGGAATTCCAACGCGACTGATATCCCAGTCTGGAACTGAGGCGTCGAATCACATCGGCATGTAGTAAGAGTGCCACTCCTCCGGCCAATAACCCCCAAAATGCCGAGCCGATACCGAAACCTGTGACACCCGAGGCGGTGACCAGGAAGGTAATGATCGCGGCTTCCCGATCGGCTTCTACCTGCAGGGCTTGCTGCAGACTGTTACTCAGAGTGCCGAGCAGCGCCAGACCGGCGATTGCCATGATGAGCGGCTGGGGCAGGGCGGCAAACAGGCTGGCCACCGTAGCCCCCAGCAGGCCGGTCAGCAGATAGAGAAAACCGGCACAACAGGCGGCCAGATAACGGCGTTGTGGATCCGCATCTGCCTCTTTGCTCATGCACAGCGCCGCTGTGATGGCGGCCAGATTCAGGGCGTAGCAGCCGAACGGGGCGAGCAGGGCGCCGGTGAGACCGGTCCATCCCACCAGTGGTGAGACCGGTGGGTGATAGCCGTGAGCGCGTAGTACGGCGACCCCGGGGAGATTCTGTGAACTCATGGTGACCATAAACAGCGGGAGGGCAACGCCGAGCAGGCTGTGCAGCGAGAACTGGGGCGTGGTCCAGATCAACTGTACCGCGGCGGGCTCAATGCTCTCCAGATGCAGCAGATTGAGCTGCCAGGCCACCGCAATGCCCAGCAACAGGGTCAGAGGCAGGGCATATCTGGGGAGCAGTGGCTTGCACAGCAAAAAGGCCAACCCCATGCTGCCAACCAGTAGTGGTTGTAACTGGAAGGCGTGGCAGAGATCCAGGCCAAAACGCAGCAGCACCCCGGCCAACATGGCATTGGCTAGATGCAGCGGCAGGCGATGCATGACTCGTGCAAACAGGCCACTGAAGCCACAGATCAACAGCAGCACCGATGAACAGAAAAAGGCGCCTATGCTCTCACCCATGGGGACGCCCGCCAGACTGGCGATCAGCAGTGCCGCTCCTGGCGTTGACCAGGCCGTGAGGATTGGTACCCGGTAGCGCAACGAGAGCCCGATGGTGGTCACCCCCATGCCGAGCCCCAAGACGGTCAGCCAGGATCCGAGTTGCGCGGCTGTCGCCCCCGCACTGGCGGCTGCCTGAAAGATGATGACCGCCGAGCTGGTATAGCCGACCAATACGGCGATGAAACCACTGCTCAGATGATGGGGGCGCAGCGAACGCAACGAAGCAAGAGAGGACATGCGGGGTTACTCCTGTTGGCCCACGGCTCATCGACGACAATCATTGTGCGTAAAACGCACAAATGGCAGACTAACAGTGTGCGTTATTACGCACAAGCGGAGATGTCAGATGGAAGCGATCAATCAACGAGTAGGCGTGGCGCTCAAGCAACTTCGGCAACAACAGGGGTGGAGTCTGGATCGGGCGGCGCTCGCCTGTGGTGTCAGCAAGGCGATGTTGGGTCAAATCGAGCGCGGAGAGTCCAGTCCGACCGTGGTGACCCTGTGGAAGATTGCCGCTGGCTTCCACGTTCCCTTCTCCTATTTCATGGAAGACTCACCGCCACAGGCATCCGATGGGGCCTTGCAGGCCATCTATCGCGGCCCACAGCCGGAACAAACGCAACTCCTGGCGGAAGGCGTCCGGGTCACGACCTTGCTGCCGTTTGAACCTCTCTTGGGGTATGAATTGCTGCGGGTCGAGTTGCCGGTGGGCTGCGAATACCACTCTGTACCTCATGAGACGGGTTCCATCGAACAGGTGATCTCACTCGAAGGTGAGATGGCCCTCTGGCTGAATGACAGTTGGTTGCCGCTGGCGGTCGGTGATGTGGTGCGTTTTGCGGGCGATCAACCCCACGGTTACCGTAATGATGGTGTTCAGCCCGTCGTGTTTCACGATCTGATCCACTACCGCTCAGCCGCGGCTGGCATGGCGGGAGCTCTGTGAGTTGATCATGTCCTTTATTGTCCTTCCATCTGACTCTTCTCGCTCTGCTGGGGACTATCATGGGGCGTTATGCTCTCTTCATCACTGGATGAGATGAGGTTATACGATGAAAAGCGCCCTGTTAGTCATAGATTGTCAGAAGTCCTTCAAGGCCCGCCCGTTCTGGAGTGAACAACAGTTTCCCGCCTGGTGCCGAGCACAACAGCGGCTGATCGATGGTTGTGTGGCCCTGAACATTCCCGTGGTGCAGGTGTTGCATCAGAGCGTGGATGGTGGCCCCTTTGATCCTCAATCTGGGTTGGTCTCCACGCTGGATGAGATACGGGTCGAGCCGGATCTGCTGGTGCGAAAGCAGAGACACAGCGCCCTGGCCGGGACGCCGCTGCTGGATTGGTTGATCGGTCAGAATATTCAACGGTTGCTGATCTCGGGTATCCGCACCGAGCAGTGTTGCGAGACCACGGCGCGGCACGCCTCGGATCTCGGCTTTCGGGTCGATTTCTTTTCAGATGCCACCTTGACCTTTGATATGGTCGATCCGCACAGTGGCAAGAGAGTCGCTGCCGCCGATATTCAAGCTCGTACCGAGCTGGTACTGGCGGGCCGCTTTGCTCGCATCTGCCAGGTTGATTCCTGGTTGGCAAATGAAGAACACCAGGAGTCACTATGCGATTGATGGATTGGGGATGGGCTCTGCTGGTGGTGCTGGTGTGGGGGGTGAACTTTGTCGTCATCCACGTCGGCTTGGTCGGGGTTCCTCCTCTGTTGCTGGGAGCCTTACGCTTCTTGCTGGTGGCTCTGCCCGCCGTGTTTTTTGTTCCCCGTCCCCGGATCCCGCTGCGTTGGCTGCTGGCCTATGGCTTGACCATCAGTTTCGGCCAGTTTGCCTTCTTGTTTACGGCTATGCATGTCGGTATGCCCGCCGGGATAGCCTCTTTGGTACTTCAGTCTCAGGTTATTTTTACCCTCTGTTTTGGTGCTCTGCTGCTGCGGGAACGCTGGCAGCGTCACCAACCGCTGGCGTTGGGTATCGCCTGTCTGGGGTTGATCGTCCTGGCGAGCCAGCAGCAATCGGGTGGCATGACGCTCGCCGGTTTTGCTCTGACCTTGGCAGCAGCCTCTTGCTGGGGATTAGGCAACATAGTGACGCGACGCATCAGCCAGCAGGGGCCTGTCGATCTGCTGAGTCTGGTGGTCTGGGGGGCTTTGGTGCCGCCACTGCCATTCTTGGTCTGTTCGGCCTGGATCGAGGGGCCCCAGAGCATGGTGACGGCACTGCGGGATCTCTCCTGGATTGGAGGTCTGGCGATTATTTATCTGGCATTGGTTGCCACCATAGTCGGCTATGTGATTTGGGGTAAATTGTTGCAGCGTTATCCGGTGTCCGAAGTTGCCCCCCTGACGCTGCTGGTGCCCGTGGTTGGGCTGTTGGCGGCTCGGCTGCTGTTGGATGAGCAGGTGCAGCGCATGCAGTGGTTTGGTATCGCCTTGGTGCTGCTGGGTCTGTTGGTCAATCTGTTCTGGCCGCGCTGGCGCCAGAGGGTGCGTCATTGTGTCTGATTATCCGCTGATTACCCCTGTCTATATCCTGTTACCACCCAGGGTGCTGTTGCTCGATGTGGCGGGGCCTGCCGAGGCCTTTTACTTTGCCAACCGTTACCAGCAGCAGCGTCAGTTCGAGCTGCACTTCGTGGCTGGGGAAACGGTCGTGCAGAGCGCCATCGGCTTGCCGCTGCAGGCCGAACCTCTGCCCGAGAGGCTGCCCGCCGAGTCGATCCTGTTGATTCCAGGCGCCAGCGGTCTGGAACCAGCGTGGAACCACGATGCGATGCCGCCCCTGTTGACGTGGCTGGCGACGGTTGGTCAGAGCTGTCTGCAACTGGTGACCATCTGCGCCGGGGCTCTGATAGCCGCCAAGGCGGGTCTGTTGGTCGGTTGCAGTTGCACCACGCACCATGCCCACAGCCAGCAGTTGGCGGCACTCTGCCCCTCGGCCCGGGTGTTGGAGAATCGACTGTTTGTGCAGGATGGCCGGGTCTGGAGCAGTGCTGGCGTGACATCGGGAATCGATCTGGCCTTGAGCCTGATTGAGCGATTGACTTCGCCCCAGTGTGCGGCCCAGGTGGCCCGTAACATGGTGGTTTTTGTGCGACGCAATGGCAACGAGAGTCAGTTTTCGCCCTGGCTCTCCTGGCGCAACCACCTGCATCCAGCCGTCCATAGGGTGCAAGATGCCTTGAGTGCTGAGCCTGGCCGTTCATGGAGCCTGCAGCAGCTGGCGGCGATCGCCTGTGTGACGCCTCGTCACCTGACGCGGATCTTCCGCGAGCAGACCGGTATCACGCTGACGCAGTATCTGAGTGAGCTGCGCCTAGCATTGGCCAGCTCCCTGCTGGCGCAGGGTTCACAGCCTCTGGATTGGATCGCAGAACAGGTTGGTCTGGGTGATGCCCATCAACTGCGGCGGGTATGGCGACGTTATCGAAGTGGTACACCAGGATCCTGGCGCGAACAGATCAAAGGGGAGCTGCAGGCGGACTGAGTTCAGTCCGCCTGTCTCACGGGTTAGTTGTGCAGGACTCCTATCCGTTGGATCCGGGAGCGGTTACGACCCGCCTCAATGGCTTGTTGCATGGCCGCTTGGGCTGTTTGCAGCAGTTGATCGAGATCCAGGCAGGCCGAGAGTTGCTGGATGCCAACCAAGCCGATGGAGGCGGTCAGCGACAGGCTGATGGACTCCAGATCGACGACGTCATCGAGGGATTGCACCAGTTTATCGCCGACACCATACAGCTCTTCGGCATCGACCCCTGGCAACAAGACCAGCAGACGCCCCTGGTGCCAGAGTCCCAGCAGGTCACCCATGCGCAAGTTACGCAGCAGACGGCTGGAGGCAGCCAGCTGTAGCTCTTCAGCCTGTGGCATGGTGAGTGATTGGTTGGCTAACGGATCGAGTTCGATCAGGGCCAGAGCATAGGGGCGCCCTTCCAGACGACAGCGCGTATAGCTGCAATGCAGCAGATCGCTGATCTCTTCGGGTTCCAGTAACTTGGCGCCGCCCTGTTGATCGGCCAACGAAATAGAGTGCATCTGTTTGCGCAGCGCCTGGGGTTGGCTGGCCAGCAGGAAGCGCATCCGCATCTCGACCTCGAGCAGATTGACCAGATCGACGAGGGCGAGGCGATGGCGAATATCCAGGCTGCGGGGCTCGCGGGCGGCAACGGCGACTATGCCGATCGGATGTCCCTCCGGGCTATGAAGCGGGTAGGCGGCAAGCCATCCCAATTCGTGTTCACTGCACCAGGCATGGCTGCGTAGCTGTGGATCATATTCGGCGCTACTGCATTCGAAGAGTCCTTCGCCGGCGATGACTCGCTGCGAAATGGCAGGCGGAAGACCGCTGGGAATGTCCAACCCCTCCAGCAGTTGGTCCTGCTCCTCTCCGAGCAGACTGATCCAGGCGCACTCGGCGTCACAGAGCAGTTGCATCAGGCGCAAGATGCGTCGGTAATCATCCTGGCTGAGACTAGCCATTTGCAGTGTCCGGCGTTGGGCATCCAGACGGATGCGCAGCAGATTCAACTCGGTTGTGGGTTGGTTTGTCATAGATTTCTCCCGTGCCATGCCTTTCATAGCGTAGCAACAGTGTGGTGGCTGCGTGAGGAATTAGGCAGAAAGGAACCTTAGGATTGCGATCTGGATGACAATTCACCACCAGCAGAGACCCTGCTGCTGTCATCCATTGGCAAGTGGGAGCCCCTGCTCCTTGGCATGATGCCGAAAAGAGAGGGCTGGGTGTGCCAGTACAGCCCAACACCCCATAAATCCACTCTGGGCCATGCTCCGAATGGCATTGGCCCAGTGAGATGCTTATTTCCCGATACAGAACGAGCTGAAGATGCGACTGAGTAGATCATCGGAGCTGAAGGCCCCGGTTATCTCACTCAGGTACTCTTGGGCCAGACGTAGCTCTTCGGCTACCAGTTCACCCGCTGCATAGACCTCGAGCTGCTCCTTGGCCAGTTGCAGGTGCTCATCGGCATGGCTGATGGCCTCCAGGTGGCGGCGACGGGCCATAAAGCCCCCTTCAACGCTACCCTGATATCCCATGCAGAGCTTGAGGTGTTCCCGTAAGGCATCCAAACCCAATCCGGTCTTTGCTGAGATACGGAATACCGGGTGCCCTTGTTCATCTGTGGTGACCAGGGGCTCGTGGGTCAGGTCGGCTTTGTTGCGGATCACCGTCAGGCCAATCTGCGGGGGAAGTCGGTCGATAAAATCGGGCCAGATTTCATGGGGATCGACAGCCGCCGTGGTGGTGCCATCGACCATGAACAGGATGCGATCGGCCTGCTCTATTTCGGCCCAGGCGCGTTCGATACCAATCTTCTCGACAGCATCCTCGGTGTCGCGGAGCCCGGCTGTGTCTATGATGTGCAGCGGCATACCGTCGATGTGGATCTGCTCGCGCAACACATCGCGGGTGGTACCGGCAATTTCGGTGACAATCGCGGACTCGCGACCGGCCAGGGCATTGAGCAGGCTGGATTTACCGGCGTTGGGGCGACCGGCGATCACTACCTTCATCCCTTCGCGCAGAATGGCACCCTGACGGGCCTCTTGTTGCACTCCCGCCAGTTCGCTGATGATGGCATCCAGATCGCGAGCCACCTTACCGTCCGAGAGGAAGTCGATCTCCTCTTCCGGGAAGTCGATCGCCGCTTCGACGTAGATGCGCAGGCGAATCAGCCCCTCGACCAGCGCATCGATGCGGCGAGAGAACTCGCCTTGCAGCGATTGCAGCGCCGAGCGGGCTGCCTGTTCACTACTGGCTTCGATGAGGTCGGCGATTGCCTCCGCTTGCGCCAAATCCAGCTTGTCATTCAGGAAGGCTCGCTCGGAGAATTCGCCGGGGCGGGCGGTTCGAACCCCCGGGATCTGCAGGATGCGGCGCAGCAACATATCCATCACCATGGGGCCGCCATGACCTTGCAGCTCAAGCACATCCTCACCGGTGAAGCTGTTCGGAGCCTTGAAGAGCAGGGCTATGCCTTGATCCAGGATGAGGCCATGAGCATCGCGAAATGGCAGGTATTCGGCGTAACGGACGCGTGGCAACTTGCCCAGTACCGCGGCGGCTACGGTTTCACACAGAGGTCCAGAAACGCGCAGTATGCCTACGCCTCCGCGACCTGGAGGGGTGGCTTGCGCCACGATAGTGTCGGTGTTGAACATGGGTGTCGGGTTCTCGCACACAGGAATGGGCTTATTGTAATAAAAAAGGCGACCCGAAGGTCGCCTTATCTGTCTTGTAGCCCGGGAAGTTATTTCTTCTCGCGGCTATGCAGACCCTTCTTCTCCAACTGACGGTAGATGAAGGTCTGTTGGGCAATGGTGACTATGTTAGAAACCAGCCAGTACAGAGTCAGACCTGACGGGAACCAGAGGAACATGAAGGTGAAGATGATCGGCATGAACTGCATCACCTTCTGTTGCATCGGGTCGGTCACCGTGGTCGGGCTCATCTTCTGGATCCACCACATGGTGGCACCCATCAGCAGCGGCAGGACGTAGTAGGGATCCTTCACCGACAGGTCAGTCAGCCAGAGCGCGAACGGTGCATGACGCAGTTCGACAGACTCCATCAGCGTCCAGTAGAGGGCGATGAAAATCGGCATCTGGATCAGGATCGGGAAGCAGCCACCCAGCGGGTTGACCTTCTCCTGCTTGTAGAGCTCCATCATGGCCTGGGACATCTTCTGGCGATCGTCGCCGAAGCGTTCGCGCAGTGCGGTCAGCTTGGGCTGCAGCATGCGCATTTTGGCCATCGAGGTGTACTGCGCCTTGGTCAGCGGGTACATACCGCCGCGCACAATCAGGGTGATGAGGATGATGGCGACACCCCAGTTGCTCACCAGACCATGCAGGAACTGCAGCAGTTGGAACAGGGGTTGCGCGATGAACCACAACCAACCGTAATCGACGGTCAGATCCAGATGCTTGGCTACGGTCGCCATTTCATCCTGTAGCTTGGGACCGATCCACAGGGTGGCGCCCAGAGTCGCTGTCGAGCCAGCCGCCACGCTTTGCAGTGGCTCCTTGAGGCCTATGATTGCCTGCTGGTTGTTGCTGACGGCACGGGTGTAGATATGGTTCTGCCCCTTCTCTTCGCCGGTCCACGCGGTGACGAAGTAGTGTTGCAGCATGCCGACCCAGCCACCTTCGGTGGTTACATTCAGGTTCTTATCCTTGATGTTATCGAAGGTTTCCTTGCTGTAGCGGTTTTCCGTGCTGGAGTAGGCGGCACCGCGATAGGCGCTGGCCATCATGGCATGGCTCTGCTGATCTTCCGGCGCTGCAATGGTCTGCTTGAGCTGACCGTAGAACTGCAACTCCAGTGGCTTGCTGCCTGTGTTGGTCACCTGGTAGTCAACACCAACGGTGAACTTGCCACGGGTCAGGATGAACTCCTTGGTGAAGGTGATGCCATCGGCGTTAGTCCAGGTGAGCGGCACGACCAGCTTCTCTTGACCGTCAGCCAGTTGGTAGTCGGTCTGGGCGCTGGTATAGGTCGGGCGACCTTCGGCTCGGCTGTCTGGGCCATCACGACCGATCAGACCGCTTTGGGCGACGTATAAACGGCCCGGCTTGTCCATCAGGAGGGTGAATGGCTCTTTGGAATCTTGAGCAACCGTGTGTTGCAGCAACTTGGCAGAGACAATGTCACCGCCTTGGGTGTCGACCAGCAATTCAAGCTGATCGGAGCTCAGCTTGATCAGCTTGCGCTGACCCGCAGCCCCATTGTCGGCAGGAACGTCGGTACCAATGGCGCTGTTTGCCTCAGGCACTGAGCTATCAGTTTGTGCAGTTTGCGTCATCGGGGTTGGCTGTGGCTTGGGGGCCTTATCGACCTGCCACTGTTGCCACAGCAGATAGCTGACGACCAGCAATCCAATGACCAGTAGGTTACGTTGAGATTCCATAGTTATTTTCTTCGCTTATTCGACTTGGGTTGCGGGACCGGGTCATAGCCCCCAGCGTGTAAAGGGTGACATTTTAATAGACGTTTGGTGCCTAACCAAACGCCTTTTATGAGACCGTGCAGGCAGATTGCTTCAATGGTGTACTGGGAACAGCTCGGATGGAAGCGACAACGCGGCCCCAGCAGAGGACTAATGACCAGCTGATAGAGTCGTATGAGCTTAATGGCTAGCCATTGCAGCGGCGAGACAGGGTGCGCCATAACTTATCCAGCAGGTGGCTGATCTCTGCATTGCTCAACTGGCCGATACCGGCTTTGGCAATCACGACGATATCGATGGCAGGCAGTTCATGTTGCTGGTGCCGAAAACTTTCACGAGTCAGTCGTTTGATTCGATTACGCCAAACGGCTCTTTTCAGTGCTTTTTTGGGCACAGTGAGGCCAAGGCGTGGATGACCAAGTTCGTTGGGTTTGGCAAGCAATGTCAGATGAGGAGAGGCAGCCCGTACAGGCTCATTGAAGACGTTTTTGAAATGTTCGGGAGTTAACAGACGTAACTCCCGAGGGAAGGTGTGATTAGCCATTCACAGTGGTCAGGCGTGCACGACCCTTGGCGCGACGGCGAGCCAGAACCAGACGGCCATTCTTGGTGGCCATACGGCTGCGGAAACCGTGGTTACGAGCGCGCTTCAGTACTGAAGGATTGAAAGTACGTTTCATAGCATTATCCGTTGGTTTAACTGTACAGTTTGGATAGTCCCACACATGGACACAGTCGATGCTGAGTAGGGCGACCCGATAAAAAGAGGCCGAATTCTAAACAGAATCATCAGTTGCGTCAATCTGCAGGGGCGGGGAGTTCATTCTCAATCTGCCTGATAGAGGCAGGCAAGAACCCCATCCCCAAGGATCCTCCCGGATCGGGGTCAGGCATTATACCCGGCTACAAGGCAGAGACAAGCCAAGGATCGATGGATCCTTACTGCTTTTGTCAGTATTTGCGCTCAATTGGAATCCTGTTTTGCGCACAGGGATCCTGGTCTCGCTTTGCTGAACTCCCACCTGTTTCACATTTGACGGTATTTGCGAGCTGCAGATGGTCAGAATAGGACACAAAAGGATTCAAATGGGTGTAAAAACCCATTTCATCTGTTGATAAGGTGTGGGTAATGTAGACACCCCACCACTCTTTATTCACAAGAGGCGAAAAAGTCAAGCCGCAAATTTGGCAAGATCCTCGCTCTCGATCTGGTGATCCGCAAGCCAAAAACGTAGAATAACGGATCTTCGATTGCCCTATTTATATGGAGTGTACTGTGACAGCTTCGCTATGGCAGCAATGCCTGAACCGGCTGCAGGATGAGTTGCCTTCGGGAGAATTCAGCATGTGGATCCGGCCGCTACAAGCGGAGTTGAGCGACAGGATGCTCACTCTCTATGCTCCGAATCGATTCATTCTCGACTGGGTGCGTGATAAGTATCTCCTGCGGATCAACGCATTAATCTCCGAGTTCTGTGGTGCCGATGCTCCCGCGCTGCGTTTTGATATTGGTAGCCGCAATCATGCGGCCGCTCCGCTTGTGAATAAGCCCGTTGCGGGTCGTTCCATGCCGGTCAGTGGCCCGAGTTGGGGCGATAAGCCTGATGCCAAGCCCGAGATCAATCACAAGAGCAACGTCAATGTCACCTACACCTTCGAGAATTTCGTCGAAGGTAAGTCCAACCAGCTGGCGCGTGCTGCGGCCAGCCAGGTGGCTGATAATCCAGGTACCGCCTATAACCCATTATTTTTATATGGCGGCACCGGCTTGGGTAAGACTCACTTGTTGCATGCGGTAGGCAATGCCATCAAGGATCGTAATCCGGATGCTAAAGTGGTTTACATGCACTCCGAGCGTTTTGTGCAGGACATGGTGAAAGCCTTGCAGACCAACGCCATCGAGGAGTTCAAGCGCTACTACCGTAGCGTCGATGCCCTGCTGATCGATGACATTCAATTCTTTGCCAACAAGGAGCGTTCTCAGGAGGAGTTTTTCCATACCTTCAATGCGCTGCTGGAAGGCAATCAACAGATCATACTGACGTCGGATCGTTACCCGAAAGAGATCGATGGGGTCGAGGATCGACTCAAGTCGCGCTTTGGTTGGGGTCTGACGGTCGCCATCGAGCCGCCTGAGCTGGAAACCCGGGTGGCGATCCTGATGTGCAAGGCCGAAGAGAACAAGATCCATCTACCGGATGAAGTTGCCTTCTTCATTGCCAAGCGTTTGCGTTCCAATGTTCGTGAATTGGAAGGGGCCTTGAACCGGGTGATCGCCAATGCCAACTTTACTGGCCGCGCCATCAACATAGATTTCGTGCGTGAAGCGTTGCGCGATCTGTTGGCGTTACAAGAGAAGTTGGTGACCATCGACAACATCCAGAAGACGGTGGCCGAGTATTACAAGATTAAGGTGGCTGATCTGCTGTCGAAGCGACGTTCGCGTTCGGTGGCTCGTCCGCGTCAATTGGCCATGGCCTTGGCCAAGGAGTTGACCAACCACAGTTTGCCGGAGATCGGGGACGCTTTTGGCGGCCGCGACCATACGACTGTGCTGCATGCCTGCCGCAAGATTGCGGAGCTGCGGGAAGAGAGCCACGACATCAAAGAAGATTATTCCAACCTGATCCGCACCCTATCATCCTGATTTAACGGAGAGCTTCGATGCAGTTTGCCATCAACCGTGAGACTCTTTTGCGTCCTCTTCAGCTGGTGTCAGGCTCCCTCGGGGGCCGTCCTACGCTGCCGATCCTCTCCAATGTGCTGCTGAACGTCGATGATGATCGCTTATCGATGACGGGCACCGACCTCGAGGTTGAGATGATCGGGCGGGTCATGCTCGAGCCCGGTACCCAGCCTGGCAAAACCACGGTTCCGGCGCGCAAGTTGCTGGATATCTGCCGTGGTCTGCCGGAAGCTGCCGTCATCACATTCCAGTTGGAAGCCGATCGCCTGATCCTGCGTTCCGGTCGCAGCCGTTTTTCGCTGTCGACTCTGCCTGCCGAAGAGTTTCCCAATATTGAAGACTGGGAATCCCTGCTCGAGTTCGACATCAGCCAGCTGGAGCTGAAGCGTCTGATCGAATCGACCCAGTTTTCGATGGCCAGTCAGGATGTGCGCTACTACCTCAACGGCATGTTGTTCGAAGCTACGGGCAAGAGTCTGCGTACCGTGGCGACGGATGGCCACCGTCTGGCGACGTGTCGACGAGATGTGGTCGAGCAGGATCTCCCGGAGCAGCAGCTGATTCTGCCGCGCAAAGGGGTTCTGGAGCTGGTCCGTTTGCTGGACAACGATGACAAGCCGATCCGCCTGCAGATGGGACGCAATAACCTGCGCGCCGTCTCCGATGGCTTTGTCTTTACCTCCAAGCTAGTTGATGGACGTTTCCCTGACTATCGCCGGGTCATGCCGCGCAACAGTGACAAGTACGTGTTGGCCGATCGCGAAGGGCTGCGTCAGGCGTTTGCGCGTGCCGCGATACTCTCTAATGACAAGCTGCGCGGGGTGCGCCTCAACCTGCAAGAAAATCTGCTGCGGATCACGGCGAACAACCCGGAGCAGGAGGAGGCCGAAGAGTTACTCGATGTCTCCTACTCAGGTCCCGAATTAGAGATAGGTTTTAACGTCTCCTATGTGCTCGACGTACTGAATACGTTAAAATGTGAACAGATCAAAATCAGCATGACAGATGCTAATAGCAGTGCCTTGCTGGAGGATGCCAGCAGCGATGCGGCTCTCTATGTGGTGATGCCGATGCGGCTCTAACCATGGCACTGCTCCGGTTACAGATCCGCGATTTTCGCAACATCCAGCTGGCTGAGTTGAGCCCCGGTAAGGGGCTCAATGTCTTGTTGGGGCGAAATGGCAGTGGCAAAACCAGCCTGCTGGAGGCCATTCACTATCTTGGATTGGGGCGCTCGTTTCGTACCCATCTGACCAATAGAGTCATTGGGCATGGTGAAAAGTCGTTTACCCTGTTTGCTCAGGTTGAGTCCGCTCAGCAGAACGTGATTCCTCTGGGCCTTTCCAAGAGTCGGACGGGGGAGACTCAACTCAAGTTAGCGGGCCGTCCTGCCGAGCGTCTGGCTCAGTTGGCAGAGATATTACCGCTGCAGTTGATTCATCCAGAAGGCTTCAGTCTGCTGACCGGTGGTCCACAGCAGCGTCGGGCCTTCATCGACTGGGGCGTGTTTCATGTGGAGCAGAGTTTCTTTCCGCTCTGGGCTCGCGTACGGCGGCTGCTGAAGCAACGCAACGCTCTTTTGCGGCAGAGCAGCAGTTATGCGCCCCTGGCCTTTTGGGATCAGGAGTTGGCGCGGCTAGGGTTAGCGTTGGCTGACCACAGAGAGCAATACTGCGCCGCTCTGTTGCCGCTGCTTCAGGAGATCACGGCTGATTTCTTGCCGGAGTTTGATTTCAAGATCGCCTTCTATCCGGGGTGGGATAAACAGCGACCCTTGGACGAATTGTTACAGGAGGGGTTTGAACGCGATCGGCTGATGGGCCACACCGCGATCGGACCTCATAAGGCAGATCTGAGGCTCAAAGCGGATGGTGTGCCGGTACAGGATATGTTGTCGCGCGGTCAGCTAAAGTTGTTGGTCTGTGCGATGCGCCTGGCTCAGGGGCTCTATCTGAACCAGCTAGGCGACCGCCAATGTATCTTTTTGATTGACGATTTTGCCTCCGAGCTCGACTCGGAGAAACGGCGTCGGTTGGCTCAACGCTTAAAGCAGTGTGCCAGCCAGGTCTTCATCACCGCTATTGATGAGGCGCCATTGGCCGACATGATGTCGGAACTCGAGTGCCATCTGTTTCACGTGGAACAGGGCGCTATCACCGAATATCAAGCACGAGAGCGAGAGTAAGACATGAGTGAACAAAACACTTACGACTCTTCGAATATCAAGGTATTGAAGGGGTTGGATGCGGTTCGTAAGCGTCCCGGCATGTACATCGGCGATACCGATGATGGCTCTGGTCTGCACCATATGGTGTTTGAGGTGGTCGATAACTCAATCGATGAAGCCTTGGCGGGTTATTGCAGCGATATCCTGGTTAAGATCCATGCCGACAACTCGGTTTCGGTCCGTGATAATGGTCGGGGTATCCCAGTCGATATTCACGAAGAAGAAGGTGTATCGGCAGCCGAAGTTATCATGACTGTGCTGCACGCCGGCGGTAAGTTCGACGACAACTCCTACAAGGTCTCCGGTGGCTTGCATGGTGTTGGTGTCTCCGTGGTGAATGCGCTCTCGGACAAGCTGCTGCTGACCATCCGTCGTGGTGGCCATGTCTACGAACAGACCTATCATCTGGGTGATCCGGAAGCGCCATTGAAGCAGATCGGCGATTCTGACCAGACGGGTACTGAAATTCGCTTCTGGCCGAGCCCGACTATCTTCACCAACATCGAATACCACTACGAGATCCTGGCCAAGCGCCTGCGTGAGCTCTCCTTCCTGAACTCAGGGGTTTCCATCCGCCTCGAGGATGAACGCGATAACCGTGAGCAGCATTTCCATTATGAAGGCGGGATCCGCGCGTTCGTTGAGTATCTGAACCAGAACAAGACACCCATCCACCCCAAGGTGTTCTACTTCACCCAGGAACGTGAAGATGGCATCTCCGTGGAAGTGGCCATGCAGTGGAATGACGCCTATCAGGAGAATGTCTACTGCTTTACCAATAACATCCCGCAGCGGGATGGTGGTACCCACTTGGCTGGCTTCCGCGCGGCGCTGACTCGTACCCTGAACAACTACATGGATAAAGAGGGTTACAGCAAGAAGGCCAAGACGGCGACCTCTGGTGATGACGCTCGTGAAGGTTTGACGGCGATTGTCTCGGTGAAGGTTCCGGATCCCAAGTTCTCCTCCCAAACCAAGGACAAGCTTGTCTCGTCTGAGGTGAAGACGGCTGTAGAACAGTGCATGGGCGAGAAGCTGGACGAGTACCTGTTGGAAAACCCGGGTGATGCCAAGGTGGTGGTCAGCAAGATCATCGATGCGGCTCGTGCCCGTGAGGCGGCCCGTAAGGCGCGCGAGATGACTCGCCGCAAGGGGGCCCTGGATCTGGCTGGTTTGCCTGGCAAACTGGCTGATTGCCAGGAGCGCGACCCAGCACTCTCCGAACTCTATATCGTGGAAGGTGACTCGGCGGGCGGCTCTGCCAAGCAGGGGCGTAACCGCAAGTATCAGGCCATTTTGCCGTTGAAGGGTAAGATCCTGAACGTCGAAAAGGCTCGTTTCGACAAGATGCTCTCGTCGCAGGAAGTTGCCACTCTGATCACGGCCCTGGGTTGTGGTATCGGTCGCGATGAGTACAACCCGGACAAGATGCGTTACCACAATGTCATCATCATGACCGATGCGGACGTCGATGGTGCCCACATCCGTACCCTGCTGTTGACCTTCTTCTATCGTCAGATGCCGGAGTTGATCGAGCGTGGCTACATCTATATCGCTCAGCCGCCTCTGTATAAGGTCAAGAAGGGTAAACAGGA
>JAGOXX010000082.1 GCA_018059485.1 Aeromonadaceae bacterium
CCGGCAATGCCGGGGGCTTTTTTTATCTGGCTGCTGTCAGGCACTCAATAGTGAGGCGGCGGCGTCTCTTCAGATTGGCTGGCGATCTGCGAGCTGCCACCTTCGCGCAACTTGGCGATGACGGCATCGAGTTGCAGCCGCAGTTTTTCCTGCTGCTTTTGCTGCGTCGCCAACTCCAGGCTGAGCTGCTCTATGGTGTGATCCTGAAAGGCGACCCGGGTTTCTAGGTATTCGACCCGCGCAATGAGTTCTTTATTCATGATGACCTCGTCTGGCGGCTGGTTGCCGACGTGAATGCGTGGCTGCGCATGATAGCCTGTTGCCGAATTTGGCGACAGCACAGTGGGGTAAAAACTCGGAAATGGATGTCGCTACTTGGCTCCTATCGCTCAGGACGCTATCTGGCTCACTATTTTTTTATAATTGCCGAGCGAAGCCTGTTGTTCGGGCCCACAGAGCGGTTAGTATAAAACGCTTTAATAAGACGAGCCTCTCTCGATATGCACAGAGAGCAAAAAATGGGTGTTTGGAGAAGATAATGAAACAGATCCTGAAAGTTTCCCTGCTGGCTGCGGCCATGGCTGTCGTAATCACTGGTTGCCAACAAGATGAGACAAAACCTGTCGATGCAGGGAAGGCTGCTGAAGCCAAAGCTGAAGTGAAGGCCGATAGTGCCGCAGCTCCGGCCGCCAGCGGTGCGTTGAAGACATTTGAAGAAACCTCTGCCTATGCCATCGGTCAATCCATGGGCCGTTACATCAGCAATACCCTGGAGCGTCAGCAAGAGCTGGGCGTCAAGCTGGACAACGCCATGATCATGCAGGGCGTGCAGGATGGTTTGGTCAAAAAGTCTCTGCTGAATGAAGAACAGCTGGAGAAGGCGCTGAAGGATTACGATCAGAAGATCAATCAGGCTGCAGCCAAGAAGGCGTCTGATGATGCCAAGGCTAGCCTGGAAAAGGGCAAGAAGTTCCTGGAAGAGAACGCCAAGAAGAAGGGCGTGACCGTTACCAAGTCTGGTCTGCAATATGAAGTGATCAGCGAAGGTAAGGGTGCCAAGCCGAAGGCTACCGATATGGTTAAGGTTCACTACACCGGCACCCTGATCGACGGCACCAAGTTCGATAGCTCAGTGGATCGTAAAGAGCCGGCTGAGTTCCCGCTGGATCACGTAATTCCGGGTTGGACCGAAGGCGTTCAGCTGATGAATGTTGGCTCCAAGTACAAGTTCTATCTGCCGTCTGAACTGGCCTACGGCGCTCAGGGCGCAGGTTCTATCCCGGCGAACTCTGTACTGATTTTTGAAGTTGAACTGCTCTCTATCGGTAAGGACAAGCCTGCCGATGCGAACGCCGAAGTGAAGACTGACGCTGCCAAGAAGTAAGTTTTACTGCTGAAAAAAACGGCCCCTTCTGGGGCCGTTTTTTTATCTGCGCCAAATCGGGTTGTGGATCCGCTCTATGCGTTCGCTTGGTGTTAATCCGATATCTTTAAGCTGCTGTTCACTCATTTGTGCCAGGTAGCGGAGTTCTCGGCGCTGTTGGTTGCGGCTACGATAGCCATGCCAGACCCTCCTAAGAAAAGCTAATGCTAGCGTCCAAGATCCCTTGCCGGTCATTGGGGATAAACTATCCATATCATCGCTCCAGTTCTTGTCTTTGCAGCAATATTTCGCCAATCTGGAGCCATCGACAAACGCGAAAATCTGAACCTGGTATTAGGTGAGCTTATGTCTATGCTGATGCATCGGTTAAAGGCACTGGCGGTACTGGAGGCGGTCTTGCGCACCGGCTCCTTCAGCCGGGCGGCGGAGCAGCTCTTCATCACCCAGTCGGCAGTCAGTCAGCACATCAAACAGCTGGAGTCGGAACTGGGGCCGTTATTTGAGCGAATGCCTCGTCAACTCAAGGCCACCGCCCGCGCCGAGCGGCTCAGGCCTTATCTCAGTCAGGGGTTTGCCCAGTTGGAGGAGGGGTGGCGACAGCTGAAAAACCAGGATGAGGATCGAGTCGTCACTGTGACTCTATTGCCCTCGTTTGCCAGCCGCTGGTTGCTGCCAAGGCTGCCCAGCTTCAGTCACTGCTGTTCCGATATCGAGTTGCGTCTGTCGATGAGTGATCAGTTGCAGGATCTGCATGCTTCCGGTCTGGATCTGGCGATCCGTTTTGGCCGGGGGAATTATCCTGGGTTGCAGGTGACCCACCTGATGGACGATGAGCTGTTTCCGGTGGCTTCGCCGGCTCTGCTTGCCGTGCAGGGAGCGCCGCAAACACCTGCCGAGCTGGAGCGATTTATCCTGTTAAAAGATAACTCACTGGAGTCGTTTAACTGGTCCAGTTGGTTACGGCTGGCGGGAGTGCCGGAATTCAGGCCCCGGCACAATCTGACCATCTCAGATTCGGCTCAGGTGGTGAATATGGCGCTGGCCGGGCAAGGCATTGCCCTGGCGCGCCGTTCTCTGGTGGCCAGCGAATTGCAGCAGGGAACCCTGGTTCAACTATTCGATCTGGTCTTGCCCTGTCCGTTTGCCTATTACCTGTTGCAGACGCCGCGCACACATCTGCGGCCGGCGGTGCAGTGCTTTGTGCGTTGGCTACAGAAGGAGATAGCTCAGGATCAGGCGCTGCGAGGGGCGGCATCCTAGCCTTCCTGGCGCCTCACTAGCGGATCCTGATTATGTGCCATCGACAAGGAAGCACACGCTAACACGCCGTGAACCCATCCCTGGGGCAGAGGGTCAGCTTAGTGCTACCTAAGTCGCTGTGATGGGTGATCAGCTATTTGGAATAGCCAGTTAGCGGCCTTCTTGCTCCTGGCGCCATTGTCGATACTGGGGCCAGTTCAGGGTGTAGTGACAGAGGTAGTCGCCATCATGCGGCGGTTCGTCGTGATGGCGCTCTTCGATGAACCTGAGCCCACTCTTCACCATGACCCGCCCGGAGGCTGGGTTGTCGCGCTTATGTTCGGCTTCAATCCGATCGACGCCCAGCTCCTGGAAGGCAAAATCCAGCATTGTCGCCACGGCCTCACTCATGTAGCCGACTCCCCAGAATTCCCGCCCCAACCAGTAACCGAGCGAGCCAATCAGCCACAGGCTGCGATCACTCTGACGCTCTTCGCGCAGTGCCAGGCTGATGCTGCCGAGCAGTTGATGATGATGGCGCTCTGTGAGGGCGAAGATCACCGCACTCTGGCTTTGCCAATAGTCGGGATGGTTGGCGATCCAGCGCTCGGCCAGACCGGGTGGATAGGGGTGGGGGAGCGTGGTACAGCCATCGGCGATGGCTCTATCATTGGCGAGCAGGTGCACCTGGCTTGCGTCCGCCAGCGTAAATGGCCGCAGACGCAGACGAGGTGTGATGAGTTCGGGCTGCGCCATGAGCATCTCGCGAGCAAGGGTCTGGCGCTTAGCCTGCCACACTCTGGCGTGGCAGGCGAGATCTCATGCGGGAGTCAACCGCCGTAACAGGCTTTCACGCTGGGCATGAAACGGTTCATCCCAGGGTTTGGGTTGCCCAGGCTTGTTGATGTGGATCGGATCACCGGTTTCACGGAAGCGACGGATCCCCTCCCGGTTGAGCCAGTAGAAGATCCCCCAGTGGGCGAAATCCCACTCGGCATTGTAGGGATGAGCCTCATAGTCGATGTAATGCAGCCCCTGCTCATTGAGGACAAAGTTGGCCGGATAGTAGTCGATGTGCCAGCCCGCCAGTTGCAACTGCTCGGCCATGGCCAGGATCGGCCGAAAGTGGCGATCGTCCAGCCCCTGGTCGACGATGAGATCGATGATGAGGGTTCCGGCGATGTACTCCTTGGCCAGACAGTAGGCCTCGACACTGTATCCGAGCAGCTTGGGATGCTGGATTGCCGCGCTCTGCAATCGTTGGTAGCTGCACAACTCAAACTCCAGGGCCTGGGCAAACGGAATGGTCTGCTCCGGGGTTGAACAGTAGCGTTTAAGGACCAGTTCCTCGGGAAGATCGGGGTGAGGGCTCTGAGAGGGATCCCGTCGATAGAGATAGGAGACAGCCGACTTGCCGCGGCCCAGCTCGCGAACCGGATCATACCTCTGCCCCGCGAGCCAGAGCGTCTGATCTGTCAGTTGCAGCGGATGGGGTGAGGCCGGGGTGTTGCTCTGGTGAGGCATCGATAGACTCCTGTCAATGAGTGGGCGCCGATCCCGGCGGCGCGGATGAATTGCTGGCAGCCTGAGCGATCGGTATCGATTTGTCATCCTACCCAGGGGTGGATGCGAGGGTTCGAGTCAATCGCTGTGAGAGGCTGCGCACAGGGCTGCACCCTTGATATCCGCGGCTTGTATTGCTGCCGACTCTGTTTGATGATGAAGCTATCGCTTGGCTGTTTTCCCCTGGAAGGAACGCATATGACCTCTATCGCCACCCTGACATTCTCGCCGTCGCTCGATAGTGCGACCGTCACCGACAAGATCTACCCGGAAGGCAAGTTGCGCTGTGAGCAGCCCGTATTTGAGCCGGGTGGCGGGGGCATCAACGTGGCACGAGCCATCCGTCTGCTCGGTGGCAAGGCGATGGCCATTTTCCCGGCCGGTGGCCCGACCGGTGAGCATCTGGTTAATCTGCTGACCGCAGAAGGGCTGACGGTGAGTGTCGAACATACCCGGGATTGGACCCGGCAAAACCTGCATGTACTGGCGCGAACCAGTGGTGAGCAGTATCGCTTCGTGATGCCTGGGGCCAGCCTGCAGGCTGAAGAGATCCACGGGCTGCGGCAGAAGATCGCGGCTCTGCCGGCACAGTCGCTCCTGGTGATCAGCGGTAGCTTGCCGCCGGGGATGGATGTCGCCGATCTGGTCGATATGCTGGTGTTCGCCAAACAGAATCATCTGCGCTGTGTGGTCGATAGTTCGGGACCGGCTCTGGCGGCTGCGGTGGCTGAAGGCGGTCTGGCTCTAATCAAGCCCAATCTGGCCGAGCTCGGAGAGTTGACCGGTCTGTCGCTCGATTCGCCGACCGCGATCGTGGCGGCCGCACGCAGCCTGATTACGCGCCGTGCCTGCCGTCTGGTCGTGGTCTCGCTGGGGCCGCAGGGCGCCCTGGCGGTCAGTGCCGAGCAGAGTCTGCAGGTAGTGCCGCCCCCGGTGAAACATCTGAGTACCGTTGGTGCCGGCGATAGCATGGTGGGCGCCATGTGTCTGAAGCTGGCCGAAGGAGCGGATCTGGTCGAGATGGTGCGCTACGGTGTGGCCGCCGGCACTGCCGCCACCTTGCGCCATGGTACTCAGCTGTGTGATCCGCAAGCCACCGCAGCACTCTATCAGCAGTTGTGTATCAGTCGATAAGCCAGTGAGCCGAGGGGCTGATTGCTATCAACTGTTCTGGTTGCCGCTGCTGGTGTAGGAGAAGAGGCGAACATCGGCGCGATCACTCCACCCCAGATGGCGATAGAAGGCCATCGCATCGGCATTGTCGGCCAGCACCATCAGATGGGTCTTGTCGATGCCGATGGCGTGCAGGGCCGAGGTAGCAGCCTGTAGCAGTGCCTTGCCAATGCCCTGACCACGGTGGGAGGGGCTCACCGTCAGGTGTTGCAGATAGCCGCGGCGGCCATCGGTACCGACCAGTACGGCTCCGATCAGGAGCCCATCGTCCAACGCGATAAAACTCAAGCCGGGGTTTCGGGCCAAGTAGGCGCAGATGGCCGGCTGTGAATCAACATCCCGCAACGTCAATCCCTCGCTCTGCTGCCACAACTGCAACACGGTCGGGTAGTCACTGCTCTGCATGGTTCTGAGTCTGTAGGCCATCGAATGCTCGCGGGTGGAGATCAAAAGGTGAACGGGAGGGGGCGAACCAGCTGCAGGGTCTTGTTCAGCACACCATCGGTCACATCCAGCTGATAGTCACCCGAGACTTGATAGATCTGCCATCGGTCGGGCGACAGTCCCTGCAGCCGGACGAAATCGCTGGCCTCACTGGTGCTGGCGAAGGCCTGGGTGCCGGTAAACAGGCCATAACACCAGGGGCCCAGGACCAGAATGGAGTCTCCGGTCTTGAGCGAATCCAGGTGACGGGGCGACTCCAGGACATAGATCGAATGGCGCGGCTGACTGCGCACCATGGGAATGCTGGCTTTTTGATAATCGATGAGTGCCGCCATGCCCAGCGTCAGCAGCAGTGCCAGCGGAACTAGCAATCTGTGAAGTGTCTTGAACATCAGGAGGCCCGGTGCGATCTGTTGAAAGATTACTCTAAGGGAAAAG
>JAGOXX010000083.1:0-4932 GCA_018059485.1 Aeromonadaceae bacterium
AGCCCCATTGCAGTCGAGGAAATTCCCGGAGCAGTTCTCCAGCCATGTCATATCAAACTGACCGCTGCGGAGCTGCGCCAGCAGGGCGTCGACGGCAGTCAGCTGGCTGTCTGCGATCAGCACTGTGGCACTGGCCAGCTGGCTGGCGTTGAGTTTTGACCAGTAGTTGCCATACGTGGTGAGCCCCATCTGCTGATAGAGCGGGCTCAGTAGCGGGCTGGCCTCGCGGCGGTAGTTGGACAGCAGCAAGGGGATGCCGGCGGCTTGAGCCTTAGTGATGGCCTCGCGGATACCGGCATAGCCCAGCCCCTGGCGGTCGATGTCACTCAGCACAATCAGATCGGGCTTACGCTCGTCGATACACTGGCTGAGGGCTGCATAGTCGCAGCTATTGGCATCATTGATCTGATAGGCATCCGGGTAGTGGCTGGCCAGCCAGCTGCGGATCGCCTCGTTATGTGGAAAGTAGTAGCTGTCGCTGCGGCTGGGCACCTGTGCCGTAATGATGCTCAGACCATCCCGGGTATCCCCTTCGGCCGTCAGCCAGTGGATCAACCCCTGCAGCAGGCGATCGCTTTCGGCGGAGGTATTCACCGAGAACAGGTTGGCGCCCATGGCCGCCCATCGGTAACCCTCTTGCTCCGATGCCATGACGAGGCCACGTACCGCTGGGTTACCGCTGCCATCAACATTGGAGGGCAGAACCGTGACTGTCGATTCCGGCCGGTAGCTGGTGAAGGTGATGGAGTCGTGACTGGGGTGCCAGCTGATGGTGTCGATGCCGGCATACAGGCTGGTCAGCAGCGACTGGCGCCGTTGCTCGGCGCTGGCTAGGCTGGCGCGTGCATGGTCGATCAGCTCATCGGCGGATGCTTGTGTGTGGTCTTCGTCGCGGATGGCCTTTGTGGCATGGCTGATGAAGCTGACGCTGATGGAGCAGTCACCGCTGATCGCCGGTATGGTGTAGATGTTGCCTTCGAGACGGCCGTCACAACCACTAATGCTCTCCAGCACATGGCTACTGCTGGCCTCCACCCGGAACTGGCCACTCTGGCCGGATTCTAACTGCAGCTGGGCCGGGATCAGGCGGCCACCATTCGTGGTCGGGGCGCTGGCGGTATAGCGAGGTGTTTCCGGGGTGCTGGTATCACCACCGCTTCCACTTCCACCACTCCCCCCGCCACCACAACCCAGCAGACTCAGGGTGAGCGCCATCAGCGTCAGACTCTTTTGCATCGTGTACTCCGTCGAAAACAGGACAGCAGAACTGTCAATAACACCTTAAAAAACAAGGATAAACACCGGCCATGGTGTCTATTCGCTACAAGACACTAGTTTGCATACGGTGTCAATTGATAGCGTTATCAACAATGCAGTGGTGTGAACCCTGGATGGAAAATGCCAGCCAGGGAGGGCGATCAGGCGTTAGTGATTTGCCGTGCGCGACGGGCTCGCGTCCAGCTTTCGAAGCTGAAGAGAGCAAGAGCCAGCCAGATAAATGCGAAGGTGAGGAGTTTGGCCCCCTGGATCGGTTCGCCATACAGGGTAATTGCCAGCAGGAACATGATGCTGGGCCCCAGATATTGGATGAAGCCGAGGGTCGAGAGCGGGATCAGGCGGGCGCCGGCGGTAAAGAGCAGCAGCGGTACCGTGGTGACCACGCCGGCGGCCAGCAACAACAGGTTCAGGTTCCAGCCGTTTTGTACCAGGTTGCTGGTCGTGGAGTCGGCGAAACCAAACAGGTAGATGAGTGCCAGTGGCAGCAACAACAGGGTTTCGACGAACAGGCCGCTCTGGGCATCGACCGGGATCTGTTTGCGGATCAGGCCATAGATGCCGAATGAGCCGGCCAGCGTCAGGGCGATCCACGGCAGGTGACCGATGAGAACCACCTGGATCAGCACGCCTGTGGTCGCCAGTGCCACCGCCAACCACTGCAGGCGGCGTAGCCGCTCGCCAAGAAACAGCATTCCCAGCAGAATATTGAGCAGCGGATTGATGTAGTAGCCGAGGCTGGCCTCCAGCAGGTAGTTATGATTGACCGACCAGATAAATAGCAGCCAGTTGCCAGCGACCAGCAGCGCCGAGAGTGTCAGGTTCAGTAGTTGGCGTGGCTGGCGTAGCACCTGCTGCACCTTGTACCACTGGCGAGTGGCCAACAGCAGCCCCAGCAACAGCAGGCAGGACCAGATGATGCGGTGGGTGAGGATTTCGGCCGCCGGTACTTCGGTCAACAACTTGAAGTAAATCGGGCATACACCCCAAATCAGAAAGGCACAGAGGGCGTAAATCACCCCTTTGGTCGATGAAGGCATGATGGCTCTCACAGAAATCAGGATAAGCAGTGTAACGCGAGCCTGTCGCTAGCTGAATACATGTTCTGTTGGTGGAATGAAAAATGGTGATTCCACCTGATTTGTGTAATTACCATGGTTAATTCTATGGTTGCGCCGGGGTTATTCAGAGGTGCGGAGCATAAAAAACGGGGCCTGCGCGATGAGGCCCCGTTGGAATCTGCGAGATTAGATCTGCCAGCGTCTGTGCTGGATAGCACGCAACGAGAGGTTACAGGATTCCATCTCGCGACTCATGGTCGGCACATACTCTTGCAACATATTGTCGACGCCGAGCACCAACTTATCGCGGATTGACACCACGGGCTCCTTCCAGGCGTGGATGCAGGTGTGTTCCGGGATCAGAATACCTCGATACTCCTCCAGCAGCTCCTCGGGCCAACGCTCCAGTACCAGCGCATGGCAATCCAGATAGGCGATGAGCGGGCCGCGCAGGAAGATGAAACGGATCTGTGCCAAGTCGCGCTGACTCAGGGTTTGCTCGTTGATCTGGCAGGTCTGTTGGCGGCCATTGATGGCATGCTGGAACAGTCCCCGTTGCCGACACTCAATGATGCGATACCAAGGCAGGGCGGCATCATTTTCGTAGCCATCCAGCTCCCGTTGCAGCCACTGCTTCAGGCCTACCTCGAGGGAGGTCAGGTATAAGCCACGCAGGCGTTCAACCAGACCACCACATTGAATTGTCGACAGAGTACCCATGAGCTGACTCCTCCCACTGTTTTAAGTATGGCTCTTCATCCACAGCTGGGTGTCGAGACCAATTGATGATGGTCAAATAATAGCCAAAAAAAGCCACCGCTCTCCAATTGATGGAGTTCAGCAACCTCTTTTCATCCTTCCTTCGCCAATCGGTTTCTATATATCGACTCGTGTGCATCCTTTCTTGGGCTGGTGAAGTTGCTGAGCGAGCAACAGCGGTTTTCCCCGGACCCTGCCTGTTCTACAATGGCGCCCCTATGCTGCTGCCATCCGTCGATTCATCACCTGCCTCGCTGGCCCCCATGACACCCACACCCTTGCAGGTGCTACGGGAGGTGTTCGGCTACCAGGAGTTTCGTCCCGGTCAGGCGATGATCGTCGATCAGCTGGTGTCAGGGCGAGATGGCCTGATCATCATGCCGACCGGTGGGGGAAAGTCGCTCTGTTTTCAGATCCCCGCGTTAATTAGACCCGGGTTGGCGGTAATAGTTTCGCCGCTGATCGCTTTAATGAAAGATCAAGTCGATACCCTGAAGGCGAATGGCGTCGCGGCAGCCTGCATCAACTCGTCGCTGCCCCGTGATGAGCTGCTGGCGATCTACAGCGCCCTGCGCAATGGCGATCTCAAGTTGCTCTATGTGGCGCCGGAACGTCTGATGCTGCCCGATTTTCTGGAGCGTCTGGCCGAATTACGACTGGCGCTCTTCGCCATTGATGAGGCGCACTGCATCTCGCAGTGGGGTCATGATTTCCGTCCGGAATATGCTCAGTTGGGCTGCCTGAAACAGCGTTTTCCCCAGGTGCCGCTGGTGGCGCTGACGGCGACGGCCGACGAGGCGACCCGACAGGACATTCGGCTGCGTCTCGGTCTACAGGATCCCTTGGAGCATCTGGCCAGCTTCGATCGACCGAATATCCGCTACAGTCTGCTCGATAAGTACAAGCCGAATGAGCAGCTGGCTGCCTATCTGGATAAGCAGCAGGGGCAGTGCGGCATCGTCTATTGCACCAGTCGCAATCGCACCGAAGAGGTCGCTCGCTTCTTGCGCGGCCGCGGTATTCGGGCCGCCTGCTATCACGCGGGCTTGCCGGGTGACGAACGAGCCAGCGTGCAGGAGGCCTTCCTGCGCGATGACGTCGAGGTGGTGGTGGCGACCGTGGCGTTCGGCATGGGCATCGACAAACCCAACGTGCGTTTCGTGGTCCATTACGACACGCCCAAGAATATCGAGTCCTACTACCAGGAGACCGGCCGCGCCGGTCGAGATGGTCTGCCTGCCGAGGCCCTGCTGCTGTTTGACCCCGCGGACACCGAGCGGCTGCGCCGCATGCTGGAGAGTGGTGAATACAGCAACCCGGAGCAGCAACGGGTTGAACAGTACAAGTTGAATCTGATGGCGGCCTTTGCCGAGGCGCAAACCTGCCGCCGCCAAGTCTTGCTCAACTACTTTGGTGAGTATCAGAGCCAGCCCTGCGGCAACTGCGATGTCTGCCTGGATCCGCCGCGCACCTATGATGGCAGCGAGGATGCGCGCAAGGCGCTCTCCTGCGTCTATCGTGTCGGCCAGCGATTCGGTATTGGCTACGTCATCGAGGTGTTGCGCGGGGCGCAGAACCAGCGGATCCGCGAGCAGGGGCATGACAAGCTATCGACCTACGGCATTGGCAAGGATCGCAGCCATGAGCACTGGTTGTCGGTGTTCCGCCAGCTGATCCACAAGGGATTGCTGACCCAGAACATCACCCGGCACCTGACCCTGCAGTTGACCGAGGCGGCCCGCCCCGTGTTGCGAGGTGAGCAGAGTCTGCAACTGGCGGTGCCGCGTCTACAGGTGGTGAGTCTGAAGAAGGGGCGTAGTCGCGACCACGATGAGGC
>JAGOXX010000083.1:5032-6240 GCA_018059485.1 Aeromonadaceae bacterium
TGATCCAGGCTGGCAAAATCGGCGAGCACCGCCTCGTGCACCATGCCGGTCCGCCCCTGCCAGCCATTCTCCGGATGTTCAACGATCGGCATGAAGTGCAGATTGTTGTACTCCTGGCTCCAGGTTTCCACCTCGGCACCCTCATACAGCTGGCTCTCGTGACGAACCCCCCAGTAGAGGTAGACGGGGCGATTCATCTCGGTATCCATCAGATATTGCAGCAGGGCGCGGGCATAGGAGTAGCCGGTGCCGCCGGCGATCAGCAATATGGGGCGGCATGACTCCTCACGCAGCCAGGCTTTGCCGAGCGGGATTTCGACGCTCAGGCTACCGGTTTGCCGCAGTTGTTCCAGCACCTCTCCCGGGTAGGCGTTGCCAGGCGTGGCGCCGATCTGCAGCTCGATCGCCTCGCGGGTGGGTGAACTGGCGATGCTGAACGGCCGCTTGTCTTTGTCGCCCATGACGACTTGCAGGTATTGACCCGGTTTGAAGGTGACAGGTTGCGCCGGAGCGAGGCGAATGTGCCAGATATGTTCGGCACATTCACTCATCTCGATCAGTCGGCATTCGATTCGTTGCATGTCTGATTCCTTGCGGCCTGATTACAGGCTCTCATCGAAGATTCCCAGCGAGTCCCAAAGGCTATCGATCCGCTGCTTCACCGTGTCGCTCATGACGATGGGGCGTCCCCACTCCCGATTGGTTTCTCCGGGCCACTTATTGGTGGCATCCAGTCCCATTTTAGACCCCAGACCGGAGACCGGTGAGGCGAAGTCCAGGTAGTCGATGGGGGTGTGTTCAATCAGTGTGGTGTCGCGCGCCGGGTCCATCCGGGTGGTGATGGCCCATATTACGTCATTCCAGTCCCGGGCGTTAACATCTTCGTCACATACGATCACGAACTTGGTATACATGAATTGGCGCAGAAAGCTCCAGACGCCGAGCATGACCCGCTTGGCGTGGCCCGGGTAACGCTTCTTGATGGTGACCACCGCCAGCCGATAGGAACAACCCTCCGGCGGCAGATAGAAGTCGACGATCTCCGGAAACTGCTTCTGCAGCAACGGCACAAACACCTCGTTGAGGGCGACGCCGAGCATGGCGGGCTCATCGGGTGGTCGGCCGGTATAGGTGGAGTGATAGATGGGGTTCTGGCGCATGGTCATGTGAGTGACGGTGAACACCGGGAACTCATCGACCTCGTTGTA
>JAGOXX010000019.1 GCA_018059485.1 Aeromonadaceae bacterium
TGCCACCATGCGGGTGATGAGCCTGAACCACGTGGAAGAGATGATAGCCCCCATCGTCTACACAGTGCCGTTGCAGCTGCTCTCCTACCACGTTGCCCTCATCAAGGGCACGGACGTGGATCAGCCACGCAACCTGGCGAAATCCGTGACAGTGGAATAAGCCCTGATACGGAATGAGAAAAGAGTGTATGAGAGCAATAAAGATTCATACCAAGTAATAAAGTATCATATCAAGTAATAAAGTTGCATACCTTAGCCGCCCTAGCTAAGCTCAATCTATGAGCAATAGCGGGGCGGCTTTGTTATGGTGGGAAGAAAAAACGTTAACACGGAGTTACAGAGTCAGAAGTGGCTGCGTGAGGGCCGAGGAGGTGGTCATGGTTCCGACTACAAGCCATGGTTAACCGTCAGGGATTTACCATCTGAAGGTCGCTCGCACCGCGTTTTTGGTCATAATTCTCAACGCACCCACCACTTACTGTCGGATTTGGAACTGGCTGTATTCCTGTTATTGGAATGGAATATTTCGACTGTAGATATTCGCGAGCAATTCCCTCTTCGTTTGGAGGATACCAAGGCTCTTGCGCTGGAGTCCGAGATCGATCACCCTGCCGTTCGCGGTGTTCTGCAGGTTATGAGCTCAGACTTTCTCGTCAACACCTCTAACGCTAACCGGCCAAAATTTGCACTGCAAGCCAAGTACGCAGAGACACTGAGTAATGCGAGAACCATTGAGAAATTGGAGCTGGAACGCCGCTATTGGTTACAAAAAGGAGTGCCTTGGTGGTTGATCACAGAGAAGGACATTCCGAATGTGGTTACAAAAAACATCAGTTGGCTTTATCCGGCACAACGGGACGAGATAGCGGTTGATGTGCTGATAGAGCGCGCAGGGTTTTATCAGTACCACTTTCAGAGTGCGCCGGAGAGAAGCGTGATTGATGTAGCTAAACAGCTGGATACTGCTTATCATCAGCCGATGGGGCAATCCCTGCTGGAGATTAGGCAGCTACTGGCTCAACGCTGTTTTCTGTTCGACATATTGACGCCAATAACCAAGTTAAAAGCCGGTGATCTGCAACTGGAGAACATTGAGGCTATTTCGGAGGCGTTACATGTTTCAAATCAATGAGGTTATCAGCGTTGATGGTGTTGCCTACCGGATCTTGGCTGAGTTGCCGGATGAAATTATCTTGATAGCCTTGGACAATGAGTCTGCTTTCCCTTCGGTGGTTTCTCGTCAGGAATTGTTGGATGCCATCGATAACGAAGTGTTACAACGGATCGAAGATCCCTATGCCAGGCTTTATTACGCCAAACCGGATGATGGAACTAAGGCTAGGGAATTACGGGATAAAAATTATCAGCTTATTCAACCACTGATATCCAACCCAGAATGTATGTTCCCCCGCGCAAGAAATAGGGCTGTAAATCATATCATTGCAACACATGGATCAACCAAACAGACACTTTATCGGCTTATCCGCCGTTATTGGCAACGTGGGCAAACTCCCAATGCTCTTCTTCCTGACTATGAGAACTCCGGTGCTAAGGGAAAAAAGAGATTGTCAAAGGGCGGAAAGCTTGGTCGCCCCAGACAGACTGGCTCAGGAGTCGGCGCTGTTATTGATGAACAGATAGAGAGACTCTTTCGTAGAGCAATTGAAAAGCACTATCTTATAAAAAATGGTAAATCATTTATTGAGACTCATAACCGTTTCAAAGGGATGTATCATAACTATTATCCTGACGTTGCAGAGTCGGAGATCCCATCTATTTGGCAGATGAAGCACTTCTTCAAACGCGATTACTCTCAAGTTGAAAAACTAAAACAAAGGGTCAGCAAGATTAATTACAATAAGGATGTCAGGCCGTTGCAGGCAACAGCGAACACGCATGTTCTCGGTCCAGGCTCCCGGTTTGAGATTGATGCGACTATCGCTGATATCTACTTGGTTTCAGATAGTGATCGTAAAAATATAGTTGGCCGGCCAATAGTTTATATGGTCATTGATGTGTTTAGTCGAATGGTCGCTGGCTTTTATATAGGCTTTGAGAATCCTTCCTATGTGGCAGCTATGCAAGCCTTAGCGATTGCCATGACCGACAAGGTGAAATTATGTCAGCAACTCGATATTGATATTGACGAGTCTGATTGGCCTGTCATGGGCATCCCAGATGCTATATTGGCTGACCGTGGTGAATTGCTGGGGTGTCAGATCGAATCGTTAGAGCAGAGTTTTTCTGTTCGGATAGAAAATGCACCACCTTTTCGTGGTGATTGTAAAGGGATAGTTGAGCGTTTTTTCAGAACCATACAGGCGGTTTTCAAACCATTTGCTCCAGGTGTTGTATCTGATAATACGGTAAAAAAACGGGGAGGAAGTGATTACCGATTGGATGCGATGCTCAATATACACGAATTTACATCGATCATTCTGTCGGCCATCTTATTTCACAATCGATATCATGTGTTGGAAACCTATGATCGCGACATCGATATGCCTGCCGATTTGCCTATAACGCCATTATCGTTATGGAATTGGGGATTGCAGAATAGGTCAGGGCGGTTACGGACGGTTCCTGAAAATGCCCTGCAGGTTAGTTTGCTACCTCGAACGAAGGCTACCCTCTCCCCTCTGGGGCTCTGCGTATTTGGCGTGTATTACACTTGCCAAGAAATACTACAAATGGGGTGGTTGCACAGGGGCAAGAATGTTTCCAGGCCTGAATCATTAGAGGTTGCCTATGACCCAGCTGTTGCAGATGTTATCTATCTGCTGCCACAGCAAAACAGTGCGGAATATTGGACCTGTGGATTGACCGAGCGCTCTCGAGAGTTCCGTGGCTGTTCTTTCTGGGATGTCTGGTTGATTACGAGACAGCAAAAGGTTGTTGTGGCAGAGAGCAAGCTAGTTGCTGATCGTGAGAAGCGAAGAGTCGATGAGTTGATTAACTCAAAAATACGGCAAGCGGAAGCCCAAGTTCAAGCCGAAGATGCCCCAGTAGTGTCAGATCGCCAACGCATTGCAGGCATCAGGGGTAATCGAGCCAAGGAGAAGGACAAAGAGAGAAAACGCGCCAAATCTGTTGCGACATCTGAGCCATCAAGTGAGCCAGCAACTGTGGTACCGTTATCTAAAGGTGCGGATGACTATAAGTATCCGGATTATATCGACGAACTCTTCAAGGACGACTAGATGGTATTACCAGCTAACATGGCCAAGGCCGTCTACAACGACCCTGGCATTGAACAGTATCGTGGCAACCCCTTGATCGAGGCATTGCCACCTATCATGACTACTCAGCAGATAAAACAGGGGTTGAGCGGCGCCATCAAGTTTGATCCCAAGGATATCTATGTCGATGGCCCTTGGCGTGTTCATGTGATATCCCAGTTGCTGGATGACTTTTTTCAGCCGATAAGCCGTCATTTACAACTGGAATCAAAGTTATCCATCATGATCCGGCAGGGGTATGTTGGACGCAACCTGAGCGATGGATCTTTGAATGTGCAACTGCAAAATGGTTATGAGCGGGTTATGTCTGGTGAGTTGGATGTTTTTCGGTTCGAGCAGGTTAAATCGACAGCCCGTAGCCTGTCGTTGATTGGGTGCTCTGGGTCAGGAAAAAGTAGCACCATCAACCGGATCTTGGCAACTTATCCTCAAGTGCTCTACCACGAGCAATACAATTTTACCCAGATTGTCTACTTGAAGCTGGATTGCCCTCATGACGGCTCATTAAAAAGCCTGTGTCATCACTTTTTCAGGGCTATTGATGCCGTACTGCATACGGACTATGAACGCAAATATGCGCTTAAACGCCACAGTGTTGAGACCCTGATGGCATTGATGAGCCAAATCGCTAATGTCCACGCGATTGGCGTGCTGGTCATTGATGAGATTCAGCACCTGAGTATGAGCCGTTCCGGTGGCGTGGAGAAGATGCTAAATTTCTTCGTGACATTGGTAAATGTGATCGGCTTGCCTGTTGTCATGGTGGGGACCCCCAAGGCCAGACCCATCTTTGAGATGGACTTGAGATCGGCAAGGCGTGGAGCCGGTTTTGGCGCATTGCTTTGGGAGCCTATGCAGGCTACCAAGCCTAGCGTGGATCCTGCCACCAACCAGCCCAGGCCTACAGAGTGGATGGCCTTCACCGATAAGCTGTGGCAATACCAGTGGCTACAACAACGGGATGAAAATTTGTCCGATGAGGTTCGGGATTGCTGGTTCGAGCTGTCCCAAGGGGTGCTGGACATAGTGGTAAAACTCTTTGTTCTGGCCCAGTTGAGAGCTATTGCCACCCGCATCGAACGGATCACTCCACAGCTGTTGCGGCAGGTTTATGAGGATGAACTCAAACCGGTACACGCCATGTTGGCCGCGTTACGCTCCAAAGATCCTGAGTTAATCGCCAGATATTCGGATCTGAGCATCCCGGATATAGACAAAAAGATCCTAGTTCTCAGCACCAAGATTGATGAAGCCAGAGTTGCTCTGGATTCTCATCATAACCGATATGGTGGCAATGAGCAGGCCATCCGCTTGCATAACCTGCTCGTTGGCATGGATTGCCATTCTGAGCTGATTGTGCCGTTAATTGATCGCGCCTTCAGTACATATCCGGATCTGTCCGTCAGAGAGCTGATGCCTATCGTTCTTGATTGGTACAACTCGGACTCAAAGCCACAAGATAACGCAAAACCCAGGCCCGCTCGTCTCAAGCCAAAAGAGTGGCACACGCTGCACACCGACGATCTGCGTTTCCAGTTTTCCCAATGTGGCAAGGACAACCCTCACTATCCTGCATTCAAGAAAGCCGGGGTCACCTTCGATGTGGATACCTGGCTGAGAAGGATGGGCTAGCCATGTTGAACTTTCCGGTTCCTTATCCAGATGAGCTGATTTACAGCTTGGTGGCCAGAGCCGGAATACATTTGGGACTAACCAGCCCAAAGCAGTTGTTGGATGAGGTTTTTGCCAACCGGCATGTCATTGCAACGGTTGATCTCCCTAATCATCTGGCACCTTTGGCTCGGTTATTGCCGGATAGTATGGGCCTTGATGTTGAACGACTTGCCTATATGCATACGCTATTTCCTGTCTATGCCCCTTTTACACCAGAGGATCGCCGGAAGTTCTGCCTTGAGAAGATGGCAGGAGAATCTCAAGGAGCAATTCACCTTATCCTCGGGATAGTGGCATCCAGAGTTAAACAGTCGCTTTCATTACGCTATTGCCCGCAATGCCTGCAAAATCAGCGTTTTCATCAAGGTGAATACTACTGGCTGCGCTCATGGCAAGTGATAGGGGCTGATTGTTGCTTGTTTCATGGCACCCTAGCCGAGGCTAATCTTGAGCGGCATGCTTATCATCGCCATGAGTTTATTGCTCCCAATCCCTTGTTGTGCCCACCTGTGCCCCAGTCTGCCGGACGCGATCACGTCATCCGGGTTACTCGTCAAGTAAATGCACTGTTGCAACGTCAGGCTAAAACATCACCGTCCTTTTCCCAGTGGAGTTCATTTTACAACCAGCTAGCGAGCATGTCCGGGTGTGCCAAGGTGAAGCAGGTAAAACAGGGCGATATTCATGAGCGTGTATTATCCCGTTGGCCGGCTGATTGGTTAGTGCAACAAGGATTGGCTATTCATAACGAATCAGGTTGTTGGCTGCAGGCTATCTTCCGTAAGCACCGAAAATCCTTCAGCTATCTGGAACATATCGTTGCCCTGGATAGCCTGTTGCCTGAGTCTTGGAACATAGCGACGGTGCTGGACGAAGTGCAGAGTATTCCAACAGGAATTTACGGTCTCCATCCTGTTCCTCAGGAGGAAAAGAGCGACCAGTTGGTAGAATATCGAGCTAGCTGGCAGCAGTTGCTGGAATGTCATGGTGTTAAGCTGGCCCGCCTCTCTCATCAGGCGTTATATGCCTGGTTGTATCGGCATGATCGACGCTGGCTTCTGGAGTTTAACCGGCAACACTATCAAAGTCGTGCCAGAGAAAATCACCGGGTCGATTGGCCAAAGAGGGATCGTGTGACTTGCCGTCAGTTACTCAAGATCCTGAGTGAACAGACGTGGCGTCTTGACTCCCCTCGGCTATCGATGCGCTGGTATCTGTCGAGGTTGCCTACCGGCGCCATGGTGGAGAAAAAATTGAGCAAAATGCCGCTTACGCGCTTGTTTTTTAAACGATATTGTGAAGATATTACGGACTACCAAGTGCGTCGCTTGGCTTTTGCCTCTGGATTGTTAGTACAAAAAGAAGGCACCTTGCGACGATGGCGACTTTTGCGTGTAGCCGGCTTAAGCGATGAGCGGTTAACCTCGATGTCAGAACGGCTGTTAAGTGATGTTTTGGAGGACTAATGCAGGATATCCGCTTTGACAAGGTGTCTGATGATACAACAATCTTGGCAATCGGCTCGCTGTTCAGGCGGATTGATAATTCCCAGTGGGGCGTCAATCTTGATCTGGTGCCCAAAGCGGAAGCTGGGTCACTACGGGTGTCAAATATCCCCGTCTTGGCTCGCAAACGTGTGTTGAATCCGACCCAAGAGCACAGGCCTGCTGGTTTTCGTCTCTCTTTAACTATCGACAGCACTGAGACTTGGCAAAGAAAGAGGTTGGGAGATTACCCGGTTTCCTCTGCCATTCGCGCAATGGACAAACGCCAACACTGCTTTTGTTTTCTTGCAAATGACATACAGATATATCTTCCCCAGTTGGAGCTCGCTCGTGTACTTTTCTTGCACGACGGTTATCTATCTCGCTCAGCACTTGAGCCTGATTATCTGAAAAGTGAGTTTTCGATTGAACACGTCAGCGCCGAGGTTGTCCGGGTGAATGTATTGCCTTCCTCCAGCTACCCGCTCAAGTCTCTAGATGACTTCGAGTCGCGACGTTTGTTGAGCTGGATTTTGATCGATCCTGATGCCCGTGCTTCTTACGAAAGCATAGGCCGCAGTCAAAAGCTGAATGGCTATGAGAAGGGAGGATATCGGCAATGGGAGTTTGAGTTTACTCCTCCACCTTTACCATCGGTCTCTTTTGAAATCCGAGGGCGATTCGATAAAGAAGCCAAAAGCATGCTGGTTTACGAGGTGGCCAGTCTGCGAAATATACAGGCAGATATCCCAAGTGAAGTGGAATTTTTCCATCCCAAGTTGCGGGAGTATGTGCGAGGTGAAGGGGACGGTGCAGTACGCTTGGTCGCTGAACGCCCACCAATTCACTCGGTGCATGATGGGGCGGATGCCAATGCGGATACCACGCCTGTTTTATTGCGGGCTCCATCTGTCGTGTTTGAGTTTTCTAAGGCATTCAATACGCGTAAGGTAGCCGAGAAGAAGCAAGAAGGTGCCAATGGCAAGGCCGATGATGAGGTGGGCTCCCAAGCATCAGAGGATGTCAGCACTGAAGAGTCAGTTGCAGGAGGGATTCTGCCCAGCGCAGAGTGGACAGCTGAATCGGACGAAACCGATGATCTGCATCTCTACGCCAATAAGTTTGATTGCTTTCAATCGATGCTGGATGAGTTGGTGGCGGCCCATGGTTGCGTGATTAGATCCAAGCAACTGCGCAAGCTACCTAAGCTCTACCGTTGTAATCGCCACCTGCTTCTGGATGGCAATCCCAGATGCTTGGCCGTCGTTGAGGTTGAGTCGCACAATCGCATCTTTCATATCCTCGAAGTCGATACCTCCGATGGGATTTGCTCCCTCTCAACCCTGCTATTAAGGCTGACGTCGCAGCAGGGGTGGCAGGAGCAGCTTAAGTTATTGGAAGAAGAGTTAACCCAGAAATCATTGCATTGGCCAAGTAAGCGGCTGAAAGCGCTTTGTGGCAAGGATGGTTATTCCGGCATCCCTCATCCACAGACCAAATCTGTGGATAAGGGCAAGCTGCCTGAGAAGTCGATAGAGCACTGGGCGACAAGGTTTCATAGTTGGATGACGTCAATCTAAACCTATAGAAAGAGCTCACAACAAGATGATCTATGTCTACATTTGAGACCTGAATATCTTGATGTTGTACAAATTTCGGCACACCATGTCATCAATTTGATTATATTTATGGTGCCGTATGAGATACACAGCTAAACCTTCTTCTCTCTTGGTCGGAGCGCATGGTTAGCTCGCCCTCTCAGCGTGTCGAGGATTTGAGCCTTGCCCTGTGCTTGCTATCTGCTCTGGGCTTCGGCGATTGGGTGAACGGCGTTGCGAATCGCCCACCGCGCTAAGCAACCCCAAGATGAATGTGCTTGCCCCGATCTGCCGTGCAATCCACGCCAAAAAACCAGTTGCCATTCGCTACCACTCGATGAGCGGGGGTGAGTCCGAACGGATCATCGTGCCCTTCGTCCTGGTAGACACCGGCTTACGGTGGCATATCCGAGCCTTTGATCGGAAGAGCAGCGAGTTCCGCGACTTCGTAGTCACACGCATAGAAGCGCCAACCTTGCTCGGCGAAAGAACCCAAGGCCAACGAGAGCCAGGTCAACGACATTCAGTGGACGCGTATGGTCGAGCTGGAACTCGTTCCCCATCCACGTCTGGCTCGACCCGAGATCATCCGGATGGACTATGGGATGAATGATGGCTCAATCCGGATGCGCGTACGCGCGGCGGTGGCGGGCTATATGTTGCTGCGCTGGAGCGTGGACTGCTCGCCCGATCACAGCCTCAAAGAAGAACAGTTCCGCTTGTGGCTCAGCGAACCGCTGGCGCTGTACGGAGTAGAGAATGCGAAGCTCGCTCCGGGGTATCAAGCCCCATTAGCGAAGGTATCACCCAAAGGATAAGAACAAGATGGCACACAACGTCACCAGCAAGAACGGCAACGGTGGGAACCTCGGCTTCGAGGCTGAACTTTTCAATGTTGCGTCGATCAAAGGTGGCGACTAATGAACAACGAACGCTATCCGCTGGAATTGGCTATTTCAGTTCAGGACTTTACGGCGTCAGGCTGGAAGGATGCGATTGCCCAAGCTACCCGCGAAGGATATTCGTCGATGTGGCAGGCACTGTCGGCTGCTGCGCGCAGTACCATTGAGCAAGGGCGAATTGAACACGGCAAGGTCTTATGGCTGCTTGCAGATGCCTGTTCTATGATGCTTTCACCGTCGAGCCCGAATGAACCCTTTAAGCCTTTTGCTGTTTTCCATGACCGCCGGTCGGTCATCCCGGATGACATGCCTGATTCCGACATTCTGTTCTTTGCCGCGATCGTCGATCTGGTGAACGACGACTGGCTGAAGGCGCGACTCAGCGATTTGGTCTGGTTGAAGGGCAAGCCTCGTAACACTTCATTCGCTCTAAAGGCCATCGACGCCTACCGCTGCCTTCCACTAGACACAGATACCTGGATACATGGAGGGCGTGACTGTTGGCCACGTGCCATCAGTCTGGCGCGGATGCTCAAAAGTGGTGCTGGAGATAGGCTCCAGCAAATGGAGGCGTCAATTGTCACTGCTTTTAACGCAGCGACCCGGGACGACGGTTTCCTTGGGCTTTGGCTTGCCGACCTTCTGAAGTCGAATGGTTTGGGGCGGGCGAACCGAGCCGATGTGGCAAGGAAGCTAGAAGTTTTGGCCCGCGAATTTGATTGTGAAGGTGATCTGCATAGGGCGCGGGAGTATTTTTCTGTTGCTACCGAATGGCATAAGGCCATTCCTGACGAGGTCAAAGCGGCAGAAATGACGGTGGCGGTCGCCGAAGGTTGGGTAAAAGAAGCCGTTGCACGCTCCACATCGGAAAGCCTGAGTCACATGGTGGCCGCGAGCTTTTACGAGAATGCCATCCAGACGTACCGAACGGTTCCCAGAGCCGAGCGCTCTACGCATCAGGTTGATGAGCGAATTGCCGAGTTGCGAGCCCACTTGAACGATTCTGGAGAGAGAGCTCTGGGAGAGATGAGACTCATTCAAACGTCCGGTGTCGATATCACCCAGCTCGTCGAAAACGCGAGGAAGTCCGTCTGTAGTGGTCAAGAAAAATTGGCCACGGTCTTATGCTCTAACCAGAACAATCGTTCGGATTCATTCGGTGTCAGACCACCATTGTAGGAGTGCGGTCTAACCTGGCTGTAGTAGCCCACCAGATAATCCGTGATTGCCTGTTTGGCTTCGTTAACACTGCGGTAACCGGTCGTGGGCATCCACTCGGTCTTTAAGCTTCTAAACAATCGCTCCATCGGAGCATTGTCCCAGCAGTTACCGCGTCGGCTCATGCTCTGTCTGATCTGGTAGCGCCAAAGCTGCTGCCGGAATCGACGGCTGGTGTAATGGCTTCCCTGGTCAGAATGAAACAGTAGCCCCTTGGGTCGGCCTCGGGCCTCAAAAGCCACCATCAATGCCTTGCTGGTCAACTCGCTATCCGGGGACAACGACATCGCCCACCCCACTGGCTTGCGGGCAAACAGGTCCAGCACCACCGCCAGATAGGCCCATTGCGTTCCGGTCCAGATGTAGGTCACATCACCACACCAGACTTGATTCGGCGCCGTCACCGCGAACTGCCTATCCAATAGGTTAGGGATGGCAACATGCTCTTGATGCGCCTTTTTGTAAGCATGCTTGGGTGGCTGGCAACTGACCAACCCCAGCTCCTTCATCAGTTTGCTTGCCCGATAGCGGCTTAAAGACTGGCCGCGGGACGTGACAATGTCTGCAATCGTCCTGGCACCCGCTGAGCCCTTGCTGTCGTTGTGGGCCTTACGGACTTCGGCTTGCAGCTTTACCTTCTCCGAAGAGATGGCTTGAGGACGCGCCGCCCAGTACTTATAACTGCTGCGATGGATCCCGAATACATCGCAGATGCGTTTGACGCTAAAGCTCTTCTTGAGTCGCTCGACTAGCGAGAATTGTTCAGGGAGTCCGACATCAAGAGAGCGGTAGCCTTTTTTAAAATTTCTTTTTCCTCTTCTATCCGTTTGATTTTTCTCTCTAATTCTCGGATTTTTTGTTGTTCTGGCGTCAGCGGCGAGGCCTTGGGACTGATGCCTTGGCGCTCACTCCTAAGCTGTTTCACCCAGGTCCGCATGGCGCTATGGCTGACGCCCATGACCTCCGCAGCCTCTCGGGTGCTGTATCCCTTTTCGGTGACCAGTTGGGCCGCTTCAAGTTTGAATTCGGGGCTAAAAGAGGGTCTGTGTTTTTCGGTCATTTTTCCACCTGTCTATGAGGGCGTGATCCTATCACGCGATTTAATCAGGTGGCCAAATTCACTATGCCACTACAGCGGTCGTTTGCCGGATCTGGATGGATATGGTGTCGAAGCATCATTAGTCGATTCCAGTCTTCCGATCTACCGTGACACAGACATGCTATATCAAGATGAAACGCTGGGCTACTGGCCTTCGTTCAATCGCCTCTCTGAGTCTTCGCGGGGTGCGTATCTGACATGGTTAGCAAGCGAGCGCGAGAACCCCAATGTACCGTTAGGCTATGTATTTATCTATTTCTACGGACTAGAGCGGCGCATCCTCGTTGATTCCAAGGAAGGGGGGGTTACAGACGCAGAATTCAAATCGATATACCAGGAACTCCAGCGGCTGCGGTCAATTTATGGGTCGAACAGGTCCTTTGCCGGCTACTCGCTCCGTCTAATGGAGCTGATGGCTCTCATGCGGCCTGGCGTGGTTGCGTTTGAGGAACAGGACGAGCAGCATCATGACTCATTGCTGTTTCGCTACCAACTGGCTACTCGGGTATCCAAGGGCGAACCGATACCTGCTCATCTTGCACTGACATGGATCAAGAACAGTCAGGAGTACACGCTTCGGACACCCGCGCGCCGATGCGCTGAGCAGTTTGCCACCCTATTTAAGCTACAGTATGCCGATCAGTTTGGGGACGGCATGATTGTCAAATCGAACAAAACGCGATTGACTCTCCACTACTATCCCGCCAGCGCAAGCCTGCGCGGATTTTCGCTGGAGCAGCCAGGCCTGCCCGACCCCAGTGTTCTGAAAGCACCAGTCAAGAAAATGATCGCGATTGCAGATACGTCCACCGAATTGCTGTCTGCTTACAGTCGCTATCTCGGTAAGAAGGGAGCGTCAGCTGACGATATCGAAGCGATGCTTCTGCTGCCAGACGCCCTCCTTAGCGTCCAAACACATCCGGTCCTAAAACGGTTTAAGAGCTGGGTTGACGAACAACTCGCGGGGCCATCAAAAGGCTTGGTTCGCTTGGCTGACCTTTGGAGGCAGATAGGCTTAGAGCCGCCTGAACGTTTCAACAAAAAAGAAATGGAACTCATAACGACACTGGAAGCTAAAGCAGGCTTTGGTGTTGCCCCAGATCCTCGCTATCACCATGCAAAGCCCGCTGTTGATGGCGACATAGTGCTGTTTCCAGAGGGGCATGGGCCGAACTTTGAGCCATCCCAAGCCTTTAATGAGACGAGCATGACGCTCCGCCTTGGGGCAATGGTTGCGGCTGTCGACAGCCATGTAGATAGCGCTGAGCTAAACACGCTCCAAATTCTGATCGATCATGACACGCACTTGTCTCCAATCGAAAAACGCTCACTACACGCCTATCTGCACTGGCGCTTGAATACTCCAGCCAACATGACAGGCCTGAAGGAAAGAGTCGGCGCTCTTGGAGATGCTGAGAAAGATGTCGTGCGACACATTCTCGTGAGAGTTGCTTTTGCTGATGGCAAGGTGACTCCTGACGAGATCAAGCAGCTTGAGAAACTCTATACCGCTCTGGGCTTTGATAAAACGCAGGTTACGGCGGATGTACACAAGTTCACCTCCAGCAAGGGTGCACCTGCGTCTGCAACCCCCACCAGTAAGACGACAACACAGAAACCAGGCTTCGCTCTTAATGATGAGCTCTTGGCGCTTCATGCTTCTGAGACCGAGAGTGTGCAAAGCCTCCTAGGAACCATCTTTGTTGACGATACGCCTGAGGAGCAGCACGTCATCGCTGAGGGGGAGCCTATTGCAGCTGACACGGGCGGATTGGATCAAGCACACAATTCCTTGTTCGAGCAGCTGATCACTAAGGAGCGCTGGGATCGCAAGGATGTACTGGCTGCATGCGAGTCATTGAAGCTCATGCTAGATGGCTCAATTGAGACTATTAATGACTGGGCTTACGAGCAGGTCGACGCCCCAGTTATTGACGATGACGAAGACATCTATATCGACCTGGAAATTGCCAACGAACTAAAAGCAGGTTAGCGCCATGACAGTTAAACGCATTCGCATCAAAGAGCGAGACGCCATTATTCAATCGCTGAAATCTGGCGTTACCCCCAAGGTTGGCATTCAGCACATTCAGGTTGGGCGTTCAAACGAAATAAGAGCCCTGCTACAGGATATCGATCGTGTAGTAGAAGGGGGCTCGGCGTTTCGCCTGATAATTGGAGAGTACGGCTCGGGTAAGACCTTCTTCCTCAGCGTAGTGCGAGCTATCGCGCTGGAGAGAAAACTGGTGACCGTCAATGCCGACCTCTCCCCCGATCGTCGCATTCATGCGGTGGCCGGCCAGGCCCGTAATCTGTACTCTGAGCTGATGCGTAATCTGGCAACGCGTAACAAGCCGGACGGCAATGCGCTCACGAGCGTGGTAGAGAAGTTCATCACCCAGGCCCGCAAGGACGCCGACGCGCGTGAAGTCGGCGTGACAACGATTATTCACGACAAGCTGGCCGAGCTAACCGAGATGGTCGGAGGCTATGACTTTGCGAAGGTGATCGAAGCGTATTGGAATGGACACGAGCAAGGCAATGACGCACTGAAAAGTAACGCGATCCGTTGGTTGCGCGCTGAGTACAGCACCAAAACCGATGCCCGTCATGACCTAGGTGTGCGGACGATTATCTCGGATAGCTCGTTCTATGATGCTTTGAAGCTGATGAGCCTGTTTGTTCGTCAAGCTGGTTACAGCGGCTTGCTAGTCAACCTCGATGAGATGGTGAACCTATACAAGCTCAACAGCAGTCAGGCGCGCACCTCAAATTATGAGCAGATCCTGCGCATTCTGAACGACTGCCTGCAGGGCTCCGCCGAGCATTTAGGGTTCCTACTTGGTGGGACTCCTGAATTCTTGCTAGATCCGCGCAAGGGCCTGTATAGCTACGAAGCATTGCAATCCCGTTTGGCGGAAAACAGCTTTGCCCAGCGTACGGGCTTAGTGGATTACTCCTCGCCATCACTGCACCTGAATAACCTGACCCCCGAAGAGTTATACATATTGCTGAAGAACTTGCGGCATGTGTTTGCTAGCGGTGACCCTGAGGCTTACCTAGTGCCCGATGAGGCGCTACATGCATTCCTCCAGCATTGCAGCCTGACAATCGGCGACGCTTACTTCCGAACGCCTCGTAATACCATCAAGGCCTTTTTGGATATGCTGTCGCTGCTGGAGCAAAACCCTCAATTGGACTGGAATGGTTTGGTCGGTACCGTTGAGATCGAAAAGGACCTGCCGAGCGACTTTGAGGAAGCCGAAGAGGGTTCCGATGGGGCGGACGGTGATCTAGCTAATTTCACGCTATGAACGCGGTCTACCACCAGCTTCACCCCTTGGTTCAGAAGTGGATCTTTAAACAGGGGTGGTCGGATCTCCGCGAGATACAGAAACGGGCAATCCCGCCTATTCTTGCAGGTGATTGTGATGTGCTGATCAGTGCATCAACGGCAGCAGGTAAGACGGAGGCCTTCTTCCTGCCGGCCTGTTCAGCCATTGCCGATACCACAGGTGGTTTCGGCATCCTCTACATCAGCCCCCTCAAGGCGCTAATTAACGACCAGTATCGAAGACTCGAAGGCTTGTGCGAGATGCTGGATATGAAGCTCACACCTTGGCATGGGGATAGCGCTCAGTCGAAAAAAAAGGCCGCTCGCAAATCTCCGTCCGGCATATTGCTGATTACTCCTGAATCTCTGGAGTCGTTGCTGGTTAGAGAGCCTGGATGGGTCAAGCAGGCTTTCGGCTTGCTGCAGTACATAGTGATTGACGAGTTCCATGCGTTCATCGGTACCGAACGCGGCCAGCACCTGCTGTCACTGCTTAATCGCCTTGAGCACCTGATTGGCCGGCACGGCAATCCCATACCCCGAGCAGCATTAAGTGCTACCCTCGGCAACCTAGAAAGCGTACCCGCCTCACTGCGCCCAGATAAAGGGCTATCGTGTGCCACGATCTGCAGCACGCACTCCGAAGCTGAATTGAAAATGGTAGTTAAAGGTTACCGGGATCCTCTCATACTGGAGGCTCCGAAGCCGGGAGACGAGGTACCCTGCAGTGCCGAAGACGCGATCTGTGAGGAGCTGTATCGAGTTTGCCGTGGCGGGTCGCACTTGGTCTTTGCCAACAGTCGCAAACGCACCGAAAGCCTGGCAGCCAAACTAAGTGATCTTTGTGAGGCTCAGGCCGTGCCCAATGAGTTTTTCCCACACCACGGGTCTCTGTCCAAGGAAGCCAGAGAAACCCTCGAGGCGCGCCTACAAAAAGAGACGCTACCCACGACGGCGGTATGCACCATGACTCTGGAATTGGGGATCGATATAGGCAAGGTGAACTCTGTGGTTCAGGTCACAGCTCCGCATACGGTTTCAAGTCTGCGACAGCGTCTGGGGAGGTCAGGGCGTCGAGGAGGCCCTGCAATCCTACGCATGCTGATTGCGGAGGATGAGCTACATCCCAACTCCAGCCTTGTTGATAAGCTACGGATGGAGTTGCTGCAGTCCATAGCAATGATCCGATTGCTGGTTGCAGGAAAATGGTTTGAGCCAGCAGACACAGAGCAGTTTCATTTCTCAACCCTGTTGCATCAGGTGCTAGCGGTAACAGCTCAGTGGGGCGGCGTTCGTGCTAATCAGTTGTATCGAACGCTTTGCCAGACCGGCCCTTTTCAGCAAGTCACAGTTGATCACTTCAAACAGCTCCTGACCCAGATGGGCAAGGATGAACTCCTGACCCAGTTGTCCAGCGGCGAGTTGGTGTTAGGGCTTCAGGGGGAGCGGCTGGTGAGCCACTATACCTTTTACGCGGTATTCAAAACTCCCGAGGAATTTCGCGTTGTTGCCAGCGGTAAGACGCTGGGCACGCTGCCGATCGACACGATGATTCTGGTTGACCAACACATCGTCTTTGGCGGCAAGCGCTGGAAAGTTGTCGACATAGATACAGACAAGAAGGTGATTAACGTCGAACGAGCTAAAGGCGGCGAGCCACCCAAGTTTGGCGGTTCCGGGATGGGCATCCATGACGTGGTGCGCCAGGAGATGTTCAGTATCTACCGTGACGGCGATTATCGAATCGCCGCAGGGGGGAGCAAGATGGATTTCTTGGATGACATGGCTAGGGATCTGTTTGCCGAGGGACTGGGTTTATTCAATGACCTGAATATTGATAGCGAGCCAGTGGTTCAGCAAGGGCAGTATGTTTACGTGTTTCCATGGCTTGGCGACAAGGTGGTGAACACATTGGTGGCTCTGCTCACCCGGCAGGGCTATCAGGCCTGCGCCTTTGCTGGTGTCATTGAGATAGAAAAGGCCGATGCTAAGCAGGTGCGTAATGACTTACTGTCTTTGCTAGATGGCCAACTTCCCTCCGCGACCGAACTGGCTGCATTGGTGCCAGAAAAAGAGATCGAAAAGTATGATGAGTACCTTCCGGAAGCGCTTCTCGAGGAAGGCTACGGGCGGCGCGCCTTTGACGTCGATGCTGCCCTCTGTTGGGTCGGTAAGGTGTGCCGTGACTGGTGTGGCAATACCGGAGGTGCTGCGTGCAAGCCACGCCATGGGCCGAATGCATGACTGACGCAGAGCGGTTGGATGTGTTCCGGATTTCTGCTTAGCGCCAGCGTTGGCGAGGGTCGACTTGCAGTTCTTGGGTATTTCGCCCGGTATGAAACTGCGTTGGTTTCATAGCTGGATGTCGGTAGTGTAATGGGCATCGGATCACCGAGTGGCTGGACAGTTCCCGTCTTTGGGAAACAACCCCTTGAAGTGTTTATCTTCATCCAGCAATTGTCTGCTGTCTGCGCGGGAAAACTGCCCTTCCAGTACCTGCAGCAGCGAGGCCGGTGTCGCCAGCAAAGAGAAGGCGCAGCTTGACGGAGAGCCGCTCGAAGCCCTGTGAGCTATTCGAAAACCGGTGAACGGGCAAGATAAGGCCGGCCGTCGGCCATGACGTTTATTATTCTGGGTCTGGTGCCGGTGCCAGCCAAGCAGACTTGAAATCGAACCAACCAAGGGCGTTGAGTCTGACGCCCTGGGCCCCCAGCGGCCGTTGCAGGCGCAGCCAGTGGTGGAATAACGGCTGCAACCACCCCTGCCCGATGCGCCGGGCCAGCCAGGGCTCAAGCACCCGCTCTCCCTGCCGCCAGTGCGCTTGCACCCGCAACAGCTCGTCGGCATCGTCCGCCGCCATCACCCGGCGCAGCAGCGGCAACCCCAGCAGCCAGGTCATCAGGGTGAAGTCCGCCGGCTTGCCCAGGTTCATGGATCCCAGCCACAGATCCGCCTCCACCTCGCCCCGGCACCAGTCCGCGTAGGACACACAGCGGCACTCCAGCCGTATGCACTGCTCGGCCAGCAACTCGCCCATCACCCCGGCCAGCAGCGGGTATTCCGGTTGATCGGCGTAATAGCAGAGCACCAGGGTCGTTTCCGGCAGTGGTTCGCCGGGGCTGTCATCGAGATGATGCCAGCCGGTCAGCAGGCTGGCGGCCGGACTCCAGAACCGGCTGGCCGGGCTGTCCACCCTGGCCAGGATCTGAAACGGCGAGCAACACTGCTGCAGCCAACGCCGCCGCGCCGGGTTGCCCCAGTGGCGCGAGCGGGGATCACAGAGCAGAAAGTAGCCCCCCTGCTCCAGCTCCCGCTCCCGTTCCGAGGGCTCAGCATCGGGCCTCAGCCCCTGTGCCGGCTCCAGCTTGAGGCTGCAAATCTGGAGGGAGCCCTGCGCGGTGCCCGCACCCAGCTCCGGCAACTGCCAGATCTCCACCTCATCGAGCAGGGCGCGGTAGCCGAAGTAATCGTCGAAGGCGCTGAGCTTCAGGCAGAGGGCATCCTGCCGGCTGACGCGGTACGGGCCCGTGCCCAGCGGCAGGCTGGCAAACTCGGGGCGGATGGCCTCTTCAGCCGGCAGGATCAGGGCACTGTGATGGGCCAGCAGCCAAGGCAGCCGGCAGTCCGGCTCCGTCAGGTCGATGCGAATGGTCCGCTCGCCCTGTGCCGTCACTGCGGCCAGGTGGGCAAACAGCGGCTGCTGCCGCAGCGCCAGCAGGCTGGCCACCACATCGGCGGCGACCATCAACCGGCCATGGTGAAAGCGTACCGCCGGGCGCAGGTAAAAGGTCCAGTGGGCCTGATTGTCGCTGTGCCAGTGGTGCGCCAGATCCGGCTCCAGTTCCCCATTATCCTCATTTATGCGGGTCAAGCCGTTGAAGATCTGCCGCAGCAGGTGGATTTCGGTCCGGCGGTTGGCGTGCTGGGGATGCAGATCCACCAGTGGCCGGTAATAGGGCACCCGCAGCAGCTGGCGATCATTGTGGCTGTGCTGGCCCAGCTGGGAGCGGATGAGCGCGGCCAGCTGGCGCGGATCGGCGCCCAGGGCCTGGACGGCGGCGTCCAGCTCGCCTGCCTCCAGTAGGGTGCTGGCCCGGGCCTGATCCAGCTGGGCCTCGCTGACCAGCAGCTGTAGCCGGGAATGGCGACCACGTCCCGCCTCACCCTGCCAGGCGAGCCAGCCGGCCTGGCTCATCTGGTTAAGCAGGACGCGTACATGCCGCCGGGTGCAGAACAGGGTCTCGGCCAGGCTCTGCAGGGTGGTGTCCGCCGCCTGCAGGTCGAAGCGCCTGAGCAGACGCAGGTAGTGTTGTTCCAGACGCTGTTGCATAAGGGGAGATCTTCTGGTGGATTTTAAGCAATTTTTAATATCCCTAATATTGCCCACACTATCCAGGCAATCAAGTAAACAACCAGCACGCGGAGACACCACTATGATCCATATGACACTTTCCCATTTCTATTTCATGCTGTTGCAGCGCCTGCCGCGTGGCCGCTTCCTAGATCCACACCAAGCCGAGCGACAATTGCAGTGGCTAATGCAGTGGGATCTGGGCGAGATGAGCGCCGAGAAATACCGGCATCACTGGTGAGGAAAAACGGCAGGTGGGATGGGCGTT
>JAGOXX010000084.1 GCA_018059485.1 Aeromonadaceae bacterium
TCCGGAGCCTCGGTGCTGATGAGATCGGCGGCGGCCCGGATCAGGGTCTCATGGATATCAGCCGTCTTCATGCCCGCATAAAACTGGATATGGGCGCGCAACTCGACTTGCGAAACGGAGACATTGTCGAGCCCTTCGGCGGCCCAGGTCACCACACGGTGGATCTTGTCCAGATCCAGCGGTTCTGTGCGGCCATCGCGCTTGGTGACATGCAGATTACTGTTCATTCCCGTACCACTCCCTGTTTTTGATTGGGCCTCATCCGGCCTGAAGCAAGGTATCAAATGCCCGGATGTCGCATGGCTGGTCTGGTGGCCAGGGCGGGATCGGGAGCAGTAAAAGGCTCCACAGTGCACATCGCGAGCAGATAAAACACTATATCTAGTGCTAATTCGTATTCGAGGCACAACATAGCGGGTGATTGTCAGGGTCGCAAGAGGGGCAGATCGGGGGGGCTTGTGGATAGATCTTTACAAGGCCGCTACCAAGCGGCCTGGCGGGGATTACAAAAAATATATTTTTTTTTCATGTTTACCTCCGCCTAGTCCGGGAGCGAGGGGAAGTGCTTAATGAGCCACCACTGTTTGGGCCAACCAGAGGTGCAAGGCCGCTACGTCGGCAAAATGCCAGTCCGCTTGCCATTCGTGGGTCGCTTCATCGGGTGCCATATAACCCCAACCGGCGATGGCGGTCTGCATGCCCGCCGCCCGCCCGGCCTCGATATCACGAATGTGGTCGCCGACATAGAGGCAGTCGTGGGCCGCCACACCCAACTGATTACAGGCGTAGAACATGGGGTCCGGATGGGGTTTGCGCACCGGCAGGGTATCGGCGCTGACGATGACACCGCACTGGGGCAGCTCGACCACCTGGGCCATCAGAGGCTCGGTCAGAAAGGCCGGTTTGTTGGTGACGATTCCCCAGCGGATGCCTTGGGCATTGAGCCAGGCGATGAATTCCGGCATCCCCGGATAGGGGCGGGTGCCTTCGTACAGATGGTCCGCATAGTAATCGAGCAGCGCCTGGCGCAGTGCCGGGGTATCCATTTGCGCGAGTTGTTCCTCGCCAAAGCCTGCCTTGATCAGCCCCAAAGCGCCATCGGAGGCGATGCGGCGGATGACCTCATCGCCGAGCGGGGCCATCCCCTCACGCTGCAGTACATGGTTGACGGCCGCGCCCAAGTCCGGGGCGGTATCGAGCAGGGTGCCATCCAGATCGAACAGGACGGCGGCAAAACGTGGATTGGGCGTCATGTCTCTTACTCCGGCTTCTGGCAGTGCAGCATGTAGTTGACGTCAACATCCTGGCTCAGGCTGAACTGGCCGAGCAGCGGGTTATAGCGCACACCACTCATGTGCTGTAGCAGCAGACCGCCCTGCTCGGCATAGCGCGACAGTTCGGCGGGCTGGATGAATTTGGCATGATCGTGAGTGCCTTTCGGGACTAGTCGTAGCAGTTGCTCGGCCCCCAGGATCATCAGCAGCCAGGACTTGGCGTTGCGGTTGATGGTCGAAAAGAAGAGCTGACCGCCGGGCTTGGCGAGGCGAGCACAGGCGCGCACCACTGAGGCCGGATCGGGCACGTGCTCCAGCATCTCCATGCAGGTGACCACATCGAAGCGACCCGGCAACTCTTCGGCCAGCGCCTCGACCGTACCTTGGCGATAAGTCACCTCGACACCACTCTCCAGCGCATGCAGACGAGCCACCTGCAGCGGCTCTTTGCCCATGTCGAGGCCAAGAACATGCGCCCCCTGGCGGGCCATGGATTCGCTGAGAATGCCACCGCCGCAGCCGACATCCAGGATCTGTTTGCCAAACAGCCCCTCGCTATGTCGTTGGATCCACTCCAGACGCAAGGGATTCATCTGGTGCAGTGGCTTGAATTCCCCCTCCAGGTCCCACCAGCGGCTGGCGACGGCTTCAAATTTGGCGATTTCCTGATGATCGACATTCATGCTGGCTTGATCCCCTGACGGGTTAGGGTGGACGACGAGCCATTATAACCAAGCACGCGAGCTGTGACAGCAACCCATTCTGGGCGCTGGGGAATCGACCTTTTTTGTGCTAGAATGCCGCCCTTATGCTTTCAAGTAGATTGAAGTAGGGACCTAGGGTTATATGAGTGAGCTGGCCAGAGAAATCACGCCAATCAACATCGAAGAAGAGTTGAAGAGCTCCTACCTGGATTACGCCATGAGCGTCATCGTGGGTCGAGCGCTACCGGACGTGCGAGATGGTTTGAAGCCTGTGCACCGTCGTGTCCTGTTCGCGATGAACGAACTGGGCAACGACTGGAACAAGGCCTATAAGAAGTCGGCCCGTGTGGTCGGTGACGTGATTGGTAAATATCACCCCCACGGCGACATCGCCGTGTATGACACTATCGTGCGGATGGCGCAGAATTTCTCCATGCGCTACACGCTGGTGGATGGTCAGGGGAACTTCGGTTCCGTCGACGGTGACTCCGCGGCGGCAATGCGTTATACCGAAATCCGCATGAACAAGATCGCCCACGAATTGCTGGCCGACTTGGACAAAGAAACTGTGGACTGGGTGCCGAACTATGACGGCACCGAGATGATCCCGGCTGTGATGCCGACCAAGATCCCGAACCTGCTGGTCAACGGTTCGTCCGGTATCGCCGTCGGTATGGCGACCAATATTCCGCCTCACAACCTGAGCGAAGTCGTCGAAGCCTGTCTGGCGCTGATCGACAACGGTGCTCTGACCATCGATGAGCTGATGCAGTACATCCCGGGCCCGGATTTCCCGACCGGCGGTATCATCAATGGTCGTTCTGGCATCATCGATGCCTATCGCACCGGCCGCGGCAAGATCTATGTGCGTGGCAAACACCACATCGAGACCGACGAGAAGAACGGCAAAGAGAGCCTCATTGTCACCGAGTTGCCATACACGGTGAACAAGGCGCGTCTCATCGAGAAGATCGCCGAGCTGGTCAAGGACAAGAAGATTGAAGGCATCACGGCCCTGCGCGATGAGTCCGATAAGGACGGTATGCGTGTCGTGATCGAGCTGCGCCGTGGCGAAGTGGCCGAAGTGGTGCTGAACAATCTGTATGCCCATACCCAATTGCAGAACGTGTTCGGTATGAACATGGTCGCCTTGGTCAATGGTCAGCCGAAGACCCTGAACCTCAAGGAGATCCTGGCCGCCTTCATCGATCACCGCCGTGAAGTGGTGACTCGCCGGACCGTATTCGAGCTGCGCAAGGCGCGAGATCGGGCCCATATCTTGGAAGGTCTGGCGATTGCGCTGGCCAACATTGATCCGATTATCGAGCTGATCCGTCACTCACCGAGCCCGGCGGATGCCAAGGCCGGGTTGATCGCTCAGGCGTGGGAGTTGGGCTCTGTGGCCGCCATGCTGGAGCGTGCCGGTGATGATGCCGCTCGTCCTGAATGGTTGGAGCCTGAGTACGGTATCCGTGACGGTCAATACTTCCTGACCGAACAACAGGCTCAAGCCATCCTCGATCTGCGTCTGCACAAGCTGACCGGCCTCGAGCATGAGAAGATCCTCGACGAGTACCAGGAACTGCTCAATCAGATCGCCGAACTGCTGCGCATTCTGAACAGCCCGGCCCGTCTGATGGAAGTGATCCGTGAAGAGTTGGAGCTGGTGAAGAGCCAGTTCGGCGACGTGCGTCGCAGCGTGATCCAGGCGGCCAGCATCGAAATCAACATGGAAGATCTGATCACCCCAGAAGATGTGGTGGTGACCCTCTCCCATGAAGGCTATGTGAAGTACCAGCCGCTCTCTGATTATGAAGCCCAGCGTCGGGGTGGCCGTGGCAAGTCGGCAACCAAGATGAAGGAAGAAGACTTCATCGAACAGCTGTTGGTGGCTAACACCCATGACACCATTCTGTGCTTCTCGACCCGAGGCAAGGTCTACTGGCTCAAGGTCTACAACCTGCCAGAAGCCAGCCGTGCGGCTCGTGGCCGTCCGATCGTCAACCTGTTGCCGCTGGACGAAAACGAACGGATCACCGCGATCCTGCCGGTCAAGTCCTACGATGATGACAAGTATGTCTTCTTTGCCACCGCGTTCGGTACCGTGAAGAAGACCGAGCTGTCAGCCTTCTCCCGTCCGCTGAGTTCTGGTATCCGTGCCATTACCCTCAAGGATGGCGATGAGCTGATCGGTGTGGATATCACCGATGGCAGCAACGAGATCATGCTCTTCTCTGATGCCGGTAAGGTCGTTCGTTTCGCCGAAGGTTATAGCCGTGGCGAGAATGAAGCTGACGACGCTGATGAGTCGGATGAGGATCTCAATGACGAGTCCGATAGCGAAACTGACAGCGGCGAGGCGACGGAAGCCAAGGCCAGCAGCAAGGGTGTGCGTCCGATGGGCCGTACAGCGAGCGGGGTGCGTGGCATCAAGCTGGCGAGCGGTGATCGCGTGGTCTCCCTCATTGTTCCGCGAGAAGATGGCGCCATTCTGACGGCAACGGCGAACGGTTATGGCAAGCGCACCGCGCTGTCCGAATATCCGACGCGCAGCCGTGGCACCCAAGGCGTTATCTCCATCAAGGTTGATGAGCGCAATGGCAAGGTAGTTGGCGCGACTCAGGTTACCGAGCAAAACGAGATCATGCTGATCACCAACGCCGGTACTCTGGTACGCACCCGCGTCACCGAAGTCAGCATCATTGGTCGCAACACCGGTGGTGTGCGTCTGATCCGCACGATGGAAGGTGAAGAGGTAGTCAGCCTCGAACGTATCGCAGAGCCTGTGGTCGACGAGAATGACGAGCTGTTAGCCGATGATGCCGTCGTGACCGAGGTTGATGCGGCGGTAGATACCGACATCGACGGTGATGAGTCAGCTACCGAACAGGGTGCTGACGAATAACGTCTGATGAGATGAGGCGGCCTGCGGGCCGCCTTTTATTTATCCATCGTATGGTCGGTGGGCTTCGCGGCTCGCTCGGACCCGATGAAAAACCTTTTGCGCCGGATCACGGTTCGGTGTAAAAGCTGTTAGTTCCAAGGAAGCCAACGGAAGAGAAGATGAGCAAGGTTTATAACTTTTGTGCAGGTCCGGCCATGCTGCCGGAAGAAGTAATGGCGCAAGCCCAACGTGAATTCATCGACTTTGGTGGTCTGGGCGTCTCCGTGATGGAGCTCTCCCACCGTGGCAAGGAGTACATGGCGGTTGCCGCCGAAGCGGAGAAGGATCTGCGCGATTTGATGCAGGTACCCGATAACTACAAGGTACTCTTCATGCACGGTGGTGGACGCGGTCAATTCGCGGCCGTACCTCAGAATTTGCTGGGTGGTGAGAACAAGAAGGCTGACTATCTGCTGTCAGGCGTCTGGTCCAAGGCGGCATTGACCGAGGGGCAGAAGTTTGGTGATGTGCAGGGCGTCGATGGCGTGATCAAGCTGGATAATGGTGGTTTTGCCCTGGTGGACAAGCCGCAATTCCGTGCCGATGCCGCCTATGTGCATTTCTGCCCGAACGAAACCATCGAAGGCATCGAGATGTTCGATCTGCCGCAAACGGGCGGTATTCCGCTGGTGGCCGATATGTCCTCGACCATACTGTCTCGTCCGGTCGATGTGAGCCAATACGGCATTATCTACGCTGGTGCGCAGAAGAACATTGGTCCGTCGGGGCTGGCTGTGGTGCTGGTCCGTGAAGACCTGCTGGGCCAGGCGCGTCCAGATACTCCGGCAATCTTTGATTACAAGGTAACTGCCGATAACGACTCCATGTTCAATACGCCGCCGACCTACTCCTGGTATCTGGCTGGTCTGGTATTCAAGTGGTTGAAACGCCAGGGTGGCCTGGAAGCCATCGAAGCGAAGAACATCGAGAAGGCGAAGTTCCTCTATGACTACATCGATGCCAGTGACTTCTACAGCAATCATGTGGCGCTGAACTGTCGCTCGCGGATGAACATTCCGTTCCAGCTCAAGGATGCTGCACTGGATGCCGCTTTCCTCAGCGACTCCAAGGCGGCTAACCTGATGGCGCTCAAAGGACACCGCATCGTCGGTGGCATGCGTGCCAGCCTGTACAACGCCATGCCGCTGGAAGGCGTCAAGGCGCTGGTAGCCTTCATGGATCGCTTTGCCAAGCAACACGGCTAAGCCTTAGGCAACATGCGTCATGCGTATAAACAGGGCCCTGCGGGGCCCTGTTGTTTTTGGGTAGCCAGAGCGATTGGCGATAGCTAAATCTTTGCGC
>JAGOXX010000085.1 GCA_018059485.1 Aeromonadaceae bacterium
TTTTGAAGCTGGCAGCCAGCACTTTGGCGTGGGGGGCGTGTAATTCTAGCAACTGCTGCAACTCGATCACCGCTTTGATGCCGTCACCACCTTGCGCATCGATACGATTGACATAAGGCGCTACATAGTCGGCGCCAGCCAGGGCGCTGAGCAGACCTTGCAACGGGCTATAGACGGCGGTTCCCAGCGTCGGGATGCCTCGCTGCCTCAGCTCCTTGAGGGCGACCAATCCCTCTTTGTTGACCGGAACTTTGACGACTAGATTGGCTTCCACACTGCGGAGGAGTTCCGCTTCTTTGACCATCTGCGAGGCTTCCGTCGCCATGACTTGTGCGAACAAGGTGGCGCTCGGGCCCAAGAGATCACGCAGAGCAAAAAGCAGTTCACGCAGTGGACGGCCACTGGCAGCAACAATGCTTGGATTGGTGGTGACACCAGCCAAGGGCAGGATACGAGATAAACGCGAGATAACGGCAAGGTCTGCCGTATCGAGATAAAGCTCCATGAGACCTCCGTGGATGGATCCGAGTTGTCGAAACTATAGTCAATCAAATAGCAATGTGGATTGATCCAGATCAGTGGCACTTTCGAACGAAAGCGCTATTTTTCGTGAGTTGGTGCAGAAACAACTATCTTCAATAGGTATAGGTCAATGAATGTTGGCCTGCAGTTACGAGGCCGCTCGATGGGGATTACCTTTAATCTACAGCGCTACTCTACCCATGATGGACCAGGTATTCGCACGGTTCTGTTTCTCAAGGGGTGTAGCCTGTCGTGCCGTTGGTGTCAGAATCCGGAGGGGTGCCATCCCGAGGTTGATCTGAGCTTTGATGCCCGTTTGTGCCTGCAAGGCTGCGATCTGTGTACTCGAGTCTCGACAGCGCTGCAACGTGGGGATCAATCGGCTGAACTGCTGATTTCCCGCTCCTTGCTGGATCCTGCGTTGATCCAGGCTAGCTGCGGCGTGTGTCCATCGGCGGCTCTGCGTTGTTATGGTCAGTTGCAGACGGTGGAGGACGTGATGGCCCAGCTTCGGCGTGATCTGCCTTTCTATCAGCGCAGTGGCGGTGGTGTGACTCTGTCCGGTGGCGAGCCGTTCATGCAACCTGACTTTTCGGCGGCGATTTTGCGGGCGGCGCGGCTAGAGGGTATCCATACCGCCGTCGAGAGTTGCCTTCATGTGCCATGGGATTATCTGCTGCCCTCACTCCCTAACCTGGATTTGTTGCTGGCAGATCTGAAACACGTTGATGGGGCTCGTTTCAAGAAATGGACCTCGGGATCGGCCAAGCGAGTCATGGATAACTTTCGTCGTTTGAAGGCTTATGAACTTCCGGTGATCGTGCGAGTTGCCTTGATTCCTGGCTTCAATACGGATGAACAATCGATCGCCGATATGCTCGATTTCGTTGCCGAAGAGACTTCGGCTCATGAAATCCATTTTTTGCCATACCACACTTTTGGCATGCACAAGTATCGGCAGTTGGGGCTGGAATACCAGGCTAGCCCCGAGCCGTTACGTGACTCGGCCATTATTGAGTGTGCTGTGCGGGAGGCTGAAGCTCGAGGCCTTACCGCTGTACTCAGAGGAGAAGCTTGATGGTCACGCTGAATTTAACCACCCTGAGCGATCGGATCCGCAACCACAAGCAGGCGCTGGTCTCGCTGGTCAAACCGCCGATCTGTACCGAGCGGGCCCAAGCCTATACCGAAGCCTACCACATGCATGCGGACAAGCCTGTGGTGCTTCGACGTGCTCTGGCATTGGCCCAACACCTGCGAACCAAGAGCATCTGGATCCGCAACGATGAGTTGATTGTCGGGAACCTGGCCTCGGAACTGCGGGCGGCCCCCATCTTTCCCGAATATACGGTTGGCTGGATTGAGAAGGAGCTCGATGAGCTCTCCGAACGACCGGGTGCTGGCTTTTCTGTCAGTGAAGAGGACAAGGCGATGATTCGCCATCTCTGCCCGTTCTGGTACGGCCATACGGTGCAGGAACAGTGCTATGGGCTGTTCACCGAGGAGCAGAAGGCATTGCTGGCAACCGGAATCATCAAGGCGGAAGGCAATATGACCTCCGGTGATGGTCACCTGGCGGTCAACTACGCTGAGTTGCTGGAGCTGGGACTGGATGGTTTCAGTCGCAAGGTTGCCGAGCGCCGTAGTCGCCTCAATCTGGCTGACTGGGGGGATCTGCAGCGCGAACAGTTCCTCAAAGGGGTGGCCTTGGTGTTCGATGCGCTTTCCGACTACATCTTGCGCTTTGCCTTGTTAGCCGATGAGATGGCGGCGGTTGAACCGCGGGCGTGGCGGGCGGGTGAGTTGAAGAGCATCGCGAAGAATTGTCGCCAGATTGCTTTACATGCCCCCCAGAGCTTCTGGCAGGCGCTGCAGTTGAGCTATTTTGTTCAGCTGGTTCTACAGATCGAATCCAATGGCCACTCGGTTTCATTCGGCCGCATGGATCAATTTCTCTACCCTTGGTATCAGAAGGATGTGGCATCCGGTACCTTGGCGCGGGAGCAGGCCATCGAGTTGCTGCAAAGCTGTTGGCTCAAATTGCTGGAAGTCAGCAAGATCCGCTCCGGTTCGCACTCCAAATCATCAGCTGGTAGCCCTCTGTATCAGAACGTGACCATCGGGGGGCAGCTCCTGGTCGATGGTGTCGCACAGGATGCGGTCAATCAGCTCTCCTATGTCATTCTCGAATCCTGTGGTCGTCTGCGATCAACCCAGCCCAACCTGAGTGTTCGCTATCATGCGGGCATCAGCGACGAGTTTCTCGATGCCTGTGTTCAGGTGATTCGTTGTGGCTTCGGCATGCCGGCGTTTAACAATGACGAGATCGTAATCCCCGAATTCATCAAGCTGGGGGTTAGCCCGCAGGATGCCTATCAGTATGCGGCGATTGGTTGTATCGAAACGGCGGTACCGGGCAAGTGGGGCTATCGTTGCACCGGGATGAGTTTCATCAATCTGGCCCGTATTCTGCTGGCTGCTCTGGATCAGGGACGAGATGCCACCAGTGGTCACGTGTTTTTGCATCAGCATCAGGGATTGTCGCTGGGCAACTTTGCTGACTTTGATGAAGTCCTGGCCGCTTGGGATCGGCAGATCCACTACTACACGCGCAAGTCCATCGAGATCGACTGCGTGGTCGATTCGGTGCTGGAGGCTCAGGCACACGATCTGCTCTGTTCGGCACTGGTTGATGACTGCATCGAACGGGGCTGCACCGTCAAGGCCGGCGGGGCTGTTTACGATTGGGTTTCCGGTCTGCAGGTTGGCATCGCCAATTTGGGCAACTCCCTGGCGGCGGTGCGTGAGCTGATATTTAACCAGCATCAATTGAGTCAACAAGATTTGGCTGCCGCGCTGAAGAGCGACTTTGCTGGGCTCAGTGGTGAACAGCTGCGGCAGAAGCTCATCAACAGCGTGGCTAAATATGGTAACGATGTCGATGAGGTCGATGAGCTGCTGGTTCGTGGCTATCAGAGCTACATAGATGCACTCAAAGGCTTCCACAATACCCGTTTTGGTCGGGGTCCTATCGGTGGTGGATACTACGCTGGTACCTCCTCGATATCAGCCAATGTGCCGTTTGGTGCAGCCACCATGGCAACACCTGATGGGCGTAAGGCCATGACGCCCCTGGCGGAGGGGGCCAGCCCTGCCTCCGGTTCGGATATGTGTGGACCAACGGCAGTGTTTAACTCGCTCGGCAAGTTGCCAACCGAAGAAATCCTTGGCGGGGTACTGCTGAACCAGAAGTTGAATCCGGCCGCACTGGAGAACCCCTCGGATCGCCACAAGTTGATGCAGCTGCTGCGAACCTTTTTCGAGGTGCACAAGGGGTGGCACGTGCAATACAACATAGTGTCGCGGGAGACTCTGTTGGCAGCCAAAGCTCATCCGGATCAGTATCGCGACCTGGTGGTGCGGGTCGCGGGCTATTCGGCGTTTTTCACCGCCCTCTCGCCGGAGGCGCAAGACGACATCATCAACCGCACTGAGCACCAACTTTCATAGTTACCAGCAATGACAGTGGCTTTGTGGCCACAGGATGAACTTGAATGCTGACCAGCCCCTGTGTATCTCTGATGCGCAGGGGCTTTTTTTGGATCTGTCCCAGTTATGCATTGACTGGCCCAGCTCAAATGTCGGCCTGGAGTCCGGACGATCGCAGACTCGTCGTAAATACATCCTTGTAGACTCGATGGTGGCATCCCTGCCACCAACGGTCTGCTTTTCGTCCAGACTCCATCCCTCTAACGAGCTGTTCCGATTCATCACAGCGACTTAGGTAGCGCTAAGCTGACCCTCTGCGCCAGGGATGGCGCGGCGGAGCCCCCATGGAGGGGGTCACGGCGAGTCAGCGTGCGCCACGCTTGTCAATGGTGCAGAGATTCCCAACAGGTAACTGGGACATAGCCTTTTTTGTCCGCTCTCCAGGCCAACACCGGGTGGCGACAAGAGCTATCGACGCATTACTGGGGCATCGCCTTAATTTGCGATCTCGAGCGCTGGAGGTTTTTATCTTGTCGATAGCTATTGAGTTGGGTTGCATTTGAAGACATTTTAGAAGGCCGAGAGTCGATGTATCGTGATGAGTCGAGCTTGATGTATCAGGTCATGGAAGATGGAGTCAGATGGTGGTCGATAAACAGTTTATTTCCGATGTGATGCGGATTGCCTTACCCATCACGTTGCAGAGTGTGGTCATGTCGCTACTGAACATGACCGATCAGCTGATGGTGGGGCAGCTGGGGGAGTTGGCGATTGCCAGTGTCGGTATCAGTGCCAAGTTGAGTTCGATAGTCTCTGTGGTATTGACCGGCTTGGCGTCGGGCATCGCCATCTATGCTGCTCAGTATTGGGGGCGGGGCGACCATAATCGGATCCGCCAACTGCTGGGGCTCGGGCTCGGAGTGGGCTTGTTGGTTGCCGGTGGTGCTGCCGCTGCGATACTGCTGTTTCCGCGGCAGGCCATGGCTCCATTTACCGCAGATCCCCGCTTGCTGGCCGAAGGTTCCAGTTTTGTTCAGTGGCTGGCGCTGAGTTATCTGCCCTGCATGGCGACGCTGATCTATTCGGCCGTGTTGCGCGCCACCGGTCAGGTGAAGTTGCCACTCTATGCCAGCACGGCGGCGGTCGTTATCAATGTCGTGCTCAACTATCTGCTGATCTTTGGCCATGGCGGACTACCGGCCATGGGGCTGCTTGGGGCCGCCTTGGCGACCTGCCTGGCTCGGGTTATTGAACTGGCTCTACTCTTGCTGGCCTCTTATCGGCAGAAACATCTGGTGGCAGTGACTCATTGGTCGGCCCTGTGTGGCATGGAGTCCGGTTTGCTACGCCGTTTTCTGGCCACCAGTCTGCCGTTGGTGTTGACCGAGCTGGTCTGGGTGCTGGGTGAGAGCGCCTACGGAGTTGTCTATGGACGCATGGGGACCGAGCAACTGGCCGCGATGACGATGACCTACCCGCTCCAGGGGTTAAGTATTGGCCTGCTCTGTGGTCTATCGGGGGCCGCATCTGTACTGATTGGTCACCGCCTGGGGGCCAGTGACTTTGCTGGCGCCATCTCATACGCTAACCGATTGATGCGTCTCGGTGGCTTCTTGGCTCTGCTGGTCGGTGGGGGCGTGGCGCTGTTGGCTCCACACTATGTGGCCTTGTATCAGACGTCGGCCGAGGTCCAGCAACAGGGGCTCTTCTGCGTCTGGGTGTTCTGCGGTTTCTTGTGGATCAAGGTTGGCAACATGATAGTCGCTGGGGGCGTCCTCAATAGCGGTGGAGACAGCAAGTTTGTCTTTGGAATGGAGTCCATGGCCACCTGGCTTATCGGTGTTCCCTCCGGTTTTTTGATGGCCTTTTATTGGCAGTTGCCGATCCAGTGGGTCTATCTGGTGCTCTCCTGCGAGGAGGCGGTACGCTTGTTGGTCGGTTATCAGCGAGTGCGTTCACGCAAATGGCTGCGCAATCTGGTGCACGAAGAGCCGGCGGCCGAGGAGGCGGCACTGGCTTGAGTCAATTTGATCTTATCGTGAATCGCCTGTTCATGCGCTTATCGCCTCTTTTATTCGCGCTTTGTCGGTCTCTTGGTTTTCGCGTTCGCGGCTTCGGGTGATAATAGTGGTCAATGACAATGGCCGGGTGATGTATGGATGGATTGATCGAGCAGTTTCTCGATGCCCTCTGGATGGAGCGGGGA
>JAGOXX010000086.1:0-1818 GCA_018059485.1 Aeromonadaceae bacterium
GGGCGGGCTCGACGGGCATTCAGAGCATGCAGCAGCGGTGGCATACAGGCTTCCGGTGACAGGGTGAATCGATTGCCGGGCACTACCTTTTCCAGGCGGCTGAGCGTCTGCTGATAAACCGACGCATGGCGGCTGTGTTCCAGATCGATGTGCTGGCGCAGGGCGGCCAGTGCATTGGCGCGGAATTGGCTAGCGATGGGCCCGGGCTCTATCAGACTGATCTGCACTCCGGTGCCGCGCAGCTCCAACCGCAGCGTATCTGTATAACCTTCGATGGCAAATTTGCTGGCGTTGTAGGCGCCACGGTATTTCATCGCCACCAGCCCGAGCACCGAGCTGTTCTGGATGATGCGCCCTTCATTGGCCGCCAGCATGGTTGGCAGCAGCAAGCGGGTCAGCTCGTGCCAACCAAAAAAGTTGCTCTCGAACTGGGCGCGCAGCGCCTCGGTTGGCAGATCTTCCAAGGCTCCGGGCTGTCCGTAGGCTCCGTTATTGAACAGCCCATACAGGCGACCGTTACAGAGCTTCAGGGTTTGTTCTACCGCGGCATGAATGGAGGCTGTGTCGGCCAAATCCAGCCGGATGGCGGTCAGTCCCTCGGCTTGCAGGCGTGCTACATCATCCGGGTGCCGTGCCGAAGCGATGACACTGAAACCTTCTTGCTGCAGGCGCAGGGCTGCGTGATAACCGATGCCGCTGGAACAACCGGTGATGAGAATAAAACGAGGCACAATGGCTTCTCCGTGACGAGGGAGAACCAGTATAGGCCGGGTCTACGGCCGGAGAAAACCGTAGACCCGCTAAATCAGTCGCGTAGCGTGAACGAGGGGAGTGACAGGTGGCGGAAGATGGCGGGAATGCGTACCGCCAGCACGCCTAGCATGCTGATCAGCATGGCTGGAATGTGGGCCAGCTCCAGGGCTACCGAGGTGGTGTAGAGGACACCGCCGAAGATGCAGGCGGTCGCGTAGATCTCTTTTTGCAGCACCATGGGGATTTCTCGGGCCAACACATCACGGATCAGCCCGCCAGCGACGCCGGTGATGACCCCCATCACCACGGCAACCATGCCGGAAGTACCAAACAACAGCGCCTTTTTCGCACCTATGACCACAAACAGTGCCAAGCCGAAGGCATCGGCAACCGGGAGTACATACCAGGGCAGGCGACGAGGAACCCGCGCCAACCACATGCCAAAGGCGGCGGTGGCCAGTATGACCCACAGGTAGGTGGTGTCCTGGATCCAGAATATCGGGCTGGCACCAATCAATAGATCGCGAATCGTGCCACCACCAATGGCGGTGACGGCGGCCAGAACTATGACGCCGATGGCATCCATGCGCAGACGCCCGGCGACCAGCACCCCGGAAAAGGCAAACACAGCGGTGCCGAAAAGATCAAAAAAATAAACAAGCTGGTCTATCAAGGAGGTGTCCATAGAAGGCAAACCCATAACGGCCGAAATTGCGCAGATTGTACGGAGCTGATCCAGGAGCTGCTAGTGGTTAACGGGATATTTCCTGTGGTCACACTGCCTTCTGGCTGGTTTTTCGCCATGGCGGGTCACTCGCTTCGTCGGGTCTCGGCCCAGAGACAAACATGCCGCGCATGGTGCGCGGCATGGAACAGATCTGGATACTCGCCTCAGATTTTGAATTGGCCAACCAAGGCGTGTTGTCGTTCGGCCAAGGAGCTGAGTTCGGCCGAGAGGTTAGCCGAGCTGTCGGCACCTTGAATGATGCTGTGGCTGACCCCGCGGATGTTGTTGAGGTTGTGACTGATCTCATTGCTGACCTGACTCTGTTCGTGAACGGCTTG
>JAGOXX010000086.1:1918-6193 GCA_018059485.1 Aeromonadaceae bacterium
ACGACCTCGCTGATGGTGCTGTGCAGTCGTTCGAGGAATGCGTTGAAGCGGTGAGCGAGCAGACCGACTTCATCGCGTTGTGACAGATGTATCCGCTGGGTCAGGTCTCCCTGGCCATGGGCGATCTCTTGCAGCCGGGTAGCAACCAGGCGGATCGGTTTAGAGATCCGATGGGCAGCCAAGGTGATGAGTAAGAGGGCGAGCAGGGTGAATGAGATGCCCCAGAGTATTTGTTGTTGCAGGTGGGCAGAAAACTGCTCGGTGAGTTGAGCCTGTAACTGCTCGGTTGACGCCAGTATGGCTCCGGCTGGCATCCGCACCAGCAGATCCCAGTGCTGGTTATTCTGCGCGAGCTGGATCGGGACGGCCAGCTCCAGCGTATTGCCCTGCCAGCGATGCTGGACATTGCTTGATTGCAGCCATTTGATGACGCCAGTTTCCTTGGCGAGTGGATCCTGGTCGATACGATCCCCCTGCTTCAGTCCGCTGTCGCTTTGAGCGGCGATTAAGCCATGCTGGCTGATGAGCTGGACGCTGCCTTGTCCCTCATAGAGTTGTTTGTCCATCTGCAGGACCAGTTGCTGCAGCGGGGACAGGTCGAGATCCATCCCGAGGATCCCTTGAATCTGTCCATTGTTTTGCAGCGGTAACACGATGGAAGTCATCGCTATGTCTTTGCCGTTGACGGCATCTATATAGGGATCCATCAGGCAGAGTTGTTTGCTGGTCAAGGCGCAGGTGGCCCATTGGTTGGCGGCTATCCCATAGGCATCCGGTGTGCTATCGGCCAACTCCGCCTCTTCGATGGGCTCGATCTGTGGCACGCCCTGCTCATCTCGTGTCCAATAAAAAGCCGGCCGTCCATCGGCGTTGCTGCCGGTTTGGCTGATTGGTGTGCCTCGGAAATCGGCATCCGCTCCATCCAGGGCATTGGGTTGCATGACGACGAAGATCCCCAAGACCTCTTGACTCATGGTCAGGGCATCCCGCCCTTTGTTCGTGATGGTATTGCGCAACGAGCTGGCGCTCAGAGCATTCTGCTCGGCGTATTGCTCTAGGAAATGGAGATCCTGTCCCATCAACTGGGTACGGACAAAGGCTTCGTTCAGATAGCTGCGAATCGTCGCAGCTTCAGCCTCCGTTCGGGCCAACAGCAGCTGTTCGGCAATTTCCTTAGCCTCCCGTCCGGTCTGTTCCAGCACCATGTCCTGGCTGCGCTGAGCCGAGAAAAAAGAGAGCGCCGACAGTAGTGTCATGGCGCAGAGCAGGCAGCCACCAGCTAACATGGCAATCTTCAGTTGGATCGATTGAGTTTTCATGACCATTCTCATATGGGTAAGCAAACCTACACATCCAGAATAGTTGAACTCGACTACTGCTCGCCGCCTGGGGCTGCTAGATGTGACAGGTCGTTAGCGAGCCTGGTCGATGAGTTGGCATAGTTCTGCGATGCCATCGAGGGTCCTGAGTGTCAGACGTTGCAGCTTATCTGGCTGGCTTACTCTCAGTTGCTTGTGCTTGACGGCCGGGATCTGTGGCCATCGCTGCCATAGGTCCAGGCTGCGCTGATCTTGGGCGCTGATGATGAGGCTGGGGGCCTGGACAACGACGGCCTCCTCGGTGACTTGGGGGTATGGGGTCGGACTGGTGGCAAAGCCATTATTGCCGCCACACAGCTCGATAGCCTCCTGGATCCAGCTTCCCCGTGCGACGGTTGTCAGGGGGGGAGTCCAAAGCTGGTAGAACAGAGAAACTGGTTTTCGTCCTTGATACAGCTGACGTAAACGGGCCAGTTCGTTAGCGGCGAATGCGGCTTGAGTGGCGGCCTCTGCCTCATGCCCAGTCTGTTGGCCCAGAATACGCAGATCCCGTGGTAGGTCGCCAAGCTGACGAGAGTTGATTACCAGCACGGGAATACCAAGCGCGCGTATCTGCCCTGCCATCAATTGCTGGTAGCCATCCCAGACCACCACGAGGTCGGGCTGAATGGCCAGCAACTGTTCCAGATTGATACTCTGGTAATTGGCCACGCGAGGCAGTTTCTTTACCGCGGTGGGCCAGTCGCTGGCGTCATCGGTGGCTACAACCTGAGGCCCGGCTCCGATGGCAAACAGCAATTCAGTAATATGCGGTGTCAGGCTGACGATGCGTTGCGGTGAGGCTAGGGCATTGCAGCTGATCAGGCAAAGCGCCAGCAAGCCAACAAGTTTACGAAACATGGTGGGCATATACGGCTAATCCGGCAAAGCCGACCAATAGCAGCAGGACTACGGCCATCAGTGTATTGAGTCGACTCCAGACGCGCATTGGGGTTTCCAGACTTGGTTCTGTCGTTCCGCCGACGCGGGCATAGCGGACTTTTTGTTCCAGATAATAGCGAGGCCCACCAAGAGTGACGCCTAAACCACCTGCCATGGCACTCAACAAGGCGCCGCTGCCTGAACCATGCCATTGGCTCGCTTGGTTAAATGCGGCACGTAATGCGGCCCCTCCGCCGGGAAATGTACCCAGCAGCAGGCTGGCCAACCAGCCAGGTGCCCATACCAGCAGACGATAGAGGCGACTGGTGCATTCGCCAAACAACAGGTTGCGTGGCAACTTGGGGCTGAATGCTTGCGCCATCAACTGCACGAGTCGGAACGCCAGCGCCCCCTCGATCCCAGTCAATAAAAACCAGAATGCGACGCCAAACCACTGGCCAAGCCAGCGCAAAATCAGCATTTCGCTGGTGGCTTTACATAGCCCCATCGGGCTCAGTTTGCGCGTGTCGCGACGCGTCCAACGAGCCAGTTGCAAGCGAGCCATGCTGGTCTTATCGCCGCGGATGAGTTGCTGCAGGGCCTGTAATTCAGATTTCAGTGGTCGCCATTCGAGCAACCAGAGCAGCAACAAGAGATCGAACAAGGTTTCGTAGAGCGACAGGTTGCGTAGAGCCCAGTTGCCGAGCAGAGCCGGAAGTAATACCACCAGAGGTGTTAACAGACCCGCCAACCATTGTTGTGTCGGTGGGCTGCCTTTGCGATTCACCTTGTGGCCCAATCGCTCCAGCATGGGAACGAGAGCCGATGGGCGAAAGGCCTGTGGTATGGGAAGCAACCATTCCAGAAATAGGGCAACAGCCAGCAGAGAGGCCGGCTGTTCCAGCAAAGTGATCAACTGGGGGGAGACCACGAATTACATCCGTTTGAGCATGGCGACCACCATGGCCGACGAGTTCTTGGAGGCAATTTCCAGATACTCATCAAAGGAGGTCGGGGACTCTTTACCTGCGATATCCGAGAGTGAACGGGTGACAACAAACGGAGTTCCGAATTGATGACAGACCTGGGCTATGGCGGCACCTTCCATTTCTACCGCGGCCATGGTGGGGAAGTCATGGCGCGCTTTGGCAATTCGTACCGGATCGCACATGAACTGATCGCCGGTGCAGATGAGACCTTCCTTGCACTGAATGCCGTCCGGCAACTCGCCGATCGCTGCACGGGCAATGGCCTTGAGTCGTTCGTCGGCGGTGAAGCCGGCAGGCAGACGAGGCACCTGACCGATTTCATAGCCGAAGCCGGTGACATCCACGTCGTGATGCCGGACCTCGCTGGAGATGACCACGTCGCCGATGTGCAACTCAGGATCGAAGCCACCCGCAGAGCCGGTATTGATGACACAATCTGGTGCAAAACGATCCAGCAGCAAGGTGGTGGCGACGGCGGCGGCCACCTTGCCAATTCCTGAGCGAGTCAGCACCACGGATTGGCCGGCGAGGGTTCCTTCGTAGAATTCGCAACCGGCCAATGCGTGGGTCTTCACATCCTGCATCTGCTCGCGCAGCAGGACCACCTCTTGCTCCATTGCACCTATGATGCCTACCTTCATGCTCTTCTCTCTCTGGTCGCTAGTCGAAATATGGCCGACATCATATCACTCTCCGCAGATGACTCGAAGCGAGCGATGCCGGACCCATGGTGTCGAGGGCGATCTAGAACGAGGCATCAGGGTGAACCAAATTGATGCAATTTGTGAGTCAAGTTGGTGCAATTGATGACTCAAAATGGTGCGAATGCACCAAAATGGTTTGTTTTCTGTAGTTCTTTGTATTTTAAGCGTTTTTAATGCGTAAGTTCCTAGGTTTGCTGCCTTGTGTTGGGGGGGGGATCACAGTATATTCGCCCGTTACAAGCCCTCAGAGTGACAGCCCAGCTGGTAGATACCAGCTTTTTTTCTCTGCGGATGGACCCGAGATAAATTGAGAGGATTCAAGCGTGATGGAATCGGCAGTAC
>JAGOXX010000087.1 GCA_018059485.1 Aeromonadaceae bacterium
TGCGTGAAGATGGTTACGAGACCATCATGGTCAACTGTAACCCGGAAACTGTTTCCACCGATTACGACACCTCGGATCGTCTCTACTTCGAGCCGGTTACTCTGGAAGACGTCTTGGAAATCGTCCGCGTTGAACAGCCCAAGGGCGTGATCGTGCAGTACGGTGGCCAAACGCCGCTGAAGCTCTCTCGTGCGCTGGAAGCGGCAGGCGTGCCCATCATTGGTACCAGCCCGGATGCGATTGACCGCGCCGAAGACCGTGAACGTTTCCAACAAGCCGTGGAACGTCTGGGTCTCAAGCAGCCGGAAAACGCCACTGTGACGGCCATCGAGCAAGCGGTACAGCTGGCGGCCAAGATCACCTATCCGCTGGTCGTTCGCCCCTCCTATGTATTGGGCGGCCGCGCCATGGAAATCGTCTATGACGAACAGGATCTGCGTCGTTACTTCAACGAGGCAGTGAGCGTTTCCAACGAGTCGCCGGTACTGCTGGATCGCTTCTTGGATGATGCGATCGAGGTGGACGTCGATGCTATCTGCGACGGTGAGCAGGTCGTCATTGGCGGCATCATGGAGCACATCGAACAGTGTGGTATTCACTCCGGTGACTCTGGGTGTTCCTTGCCTCCGTACACACTGTCGGCCGACGTGCAGGATCGCATCCGCGCGCAGGTGCGTAAGTTGGCCATGGAGCTGGGCGTTATCGGTCTGATGAACGTGCAGTTTGCCATCAAGGATGACGAGATCTACCTCATCGAGGTGAACCCGCGTGCCGCCCGGACCGTACCGTTTGTCTCCAAGGCGACTGGTGCTCCGCTGGCGAAGATTGCCGCTCGCGTGATGGCTGGCCAGTCACTGGCTGCCCAAGGCTTCACCAAGGAGATCATCCCGCCGTTCTACTCCGTCAAGGAAGTGGTGCTGCCGTTCAACAAGTTCCCGGGCGTCGATCCGCTGCTGGGGCCAGAAATGCGCTCCACCGGTGAGGTGATGGGGGTTGGTGATACCTTCGCCGAGGCTTATGCCAAGTCCCAGCTGGGTGCCAACAGTGCCATCCCGCGCTCAGGCCGTGTGCTGCTGTCGGTGCGCAACGGTGACAAGCAACGGGTCGTCGATCTGGCTTCCAAGCTGATTGAAGCGGGCTTCGAGCTGGATGCAACGCACGGTACGGCCGTTATTCTGGGCGAGGCGAGCATCAATCCGCGTCTGGTGAACAAGGTACACGAAGGTCGTCCGCACATTCTGGACCGCATCAAGAGCGGCGAGTACACCTATATCGTCAACACCGCCGAAGGGCGTCAGGCGATCCAGGACTCCAAGCAACTGCGTCGCGGGGCCTTGCAACACAAGGTTTCCTACACCACGACTCTGAATGCGGCCTTTGCCTGCTGCATGGCGATGCCGGTGGATGAAACCGCCAGCGTCAGCTCAGTGCAAGAGTTGCATGCGCGAGTGCTGGCCAGCCTCTAAGGCGTGAGTTGCCCCTGATAAAAAGGCCTGCAGTGATGCAGGCCTTTTGTTTTTTCTCAGGCAGGTGGTGAAGAACATAGCCGCAGAGACTCAGTGCCAGTCTGAAACAGCCGGTGACTATCGAGCAGATCTCAGGGCTGTTACTGCAATTTGCTCAGAGTTCCCACTTTTTCGATGACAATATCTGGCAGGGCCGCGGCCACATCCAGACGGGCCTCCAGACGATACTTCAGCGCCGAGATATTGGCGCCCTGCATCAGCTTCTGTGCCAGCCCCAAAGCCCCAACCACATCGGGTACGGCGGTCAATGTCACATCGGCTTCGCCGTAGGCGGGTAGGGCAGGCAGCTTGCTGGCAACGCCATTGACCAGTGGATTGCCTTCTAACCACAGGGTATAGCTGGCGCCACGGAGCGCGAGCTGCTGATCGTTAGGATTGCTCAAATGCAGATCAATTTCGAAATTAGGCAGCATCCCCTTTCCGGCGACAGGTCGAACCGAGGTAACGCTGACCTTGGGGGCTTGCAGCTCCATCAGATTGGAACAGCCGGTCAGGCTCAAGATGGCCAGCAATGCGATAAACCCTTGTTTCATTCTACAACTCCATAAATTTACCCAGGGATTGGGTGACATAGTAACAGAAGGCACTTTCAACCCGACATAGCTCCAACAGAGGGGCAGTCGCACCACGAGTGGGCATCCGGGGAGGGCGAGTAGAGACAGCTAGCCGAAAGTTCCGGTCCCATACCAACTTTCTGTGGCGAATTTGCAGGCAAATGCTTGCCGATATGCATATATCCCCGCAAAATTAGGTACTTTATTCAAACTACCGGGCAGGATGCCAATGCAACTTAATAATCCAACGACGATCACCTTTGTGATCTACATCTTCGCGATGATCGCCATCGGCTTTGCGGCCTGGCGTTATACCCGTAACTTGTCTGACTACATCTTGGGTGGGCGTTCCCTGGGCAGCTTCGTCACCGCGATGAGCGCCGGAGCCTCAGACATGAGTGGTTGGCTATTGCTCGGTTTACCAGGGGCCATCTTCGCTGCCGGTATTTCCGAAAGCTGGATTGCCATCGGCCTGATCCTAGGAGCCTGGTTTAACTGGCTGTTTATTGCCGGTCGTATTCGGGTTTATACCGAGATCAGCCACAATGCGTTGACTCTCCCGGATTTCTTCACCCACCGTTTTGAAGACAAGAGCCGTCTGTTGCGCCTGCTCTCGGCGGTGATCATTCTGATCTTTTTCACCATCTATTGCGCCTCCGGCATGGTGGCTGGTGCTCGTCTGTTCGAGCAGACCTTTGGTTTAAGCTACGATACAGCGCTGTGGGCAGGTGCGGCCGCCACCATTGTGTATGTGTTTGTTGGTGGCTTCTTGGCGGTGAGTTGGACCGATACGGTTCAGGCGACTCTGATGATCTTCGCCTTGCTGCTGACGCCAGTCATAGTGATGCTGAAGCTGGGCAGTTTTGATGAGACGCTGGCCGTGATCGAAGGTATCAACATCAACTACAGCAACATGTTCAGTGGTACTACTGGGATCGGTATTCTGTCTCTTATGGCCTGGGGCTTGGGTTACATGGGGCAGCCCCATATCCTGGCGCGTTTCATGGCGGCGAGTTCGGTAAAGGCGATCCCCAATGCGCGTCGCATCGGTATGACCTGGATGATCCTCTGCCTCGGTGGTGCGGTTGCGGTTGGTTTCTTTGGCATCGCCTATTTTGCTGCACATCCGGAGCAGGCGGCCCCGGTTACCGAAAATCAGGAACGTATCTTCATTACGCTGTCTCAGGTGTTGTTTAACCCCTGGATTGCCGGTGTCTTGCTGTCGGCTATTTTGGCGGCCATCATGAGCACCCTCTCGTGCCAATTGCTGGTTTCGGCCTCTGCGCTGACCGAAGATTTTTATAAGGCGTTTTTACGTCCAGCAGCTTCGCAAAAAGAGCTGGTCTGGTGCGGGCGTTTGATGGTGTTGCTGGTTGCTATCATAGCCCTGTTGATTGCGCGCAATCCTCAGAGCCAGGTTTTGGGGCTGGTCGGGTATGCCTGGGCTGGTTTCGGCGCTGCATTTGGTCCTGTGGTCCTCTTCTCCTTGTTGTGGCCGCGCATGACCCGTAATGGTGCCTTGTTTGGCATGCTGGTGGGGGCTTTGACGGTTATTATCTGGCGTAATGGAGCCTGGTTCGGGTTGTATGAGATGGTACCGGGTTTTGTCTTGGCCTCGGCGACCATCATAGTGGCCAGCCTGTTGGGTAAGCAGCCCTCGCTATCGATGCAGCGTGCGTTTGCTCAGATGGAAACTGATTTGAATAGCGAAGAGACGAAGGTCACGTTGACCGAGGAAGTTGCTAGCTAGGCAAACTTCTTTTTCTGATGCTTCATCTGCGGCGACCCTCGGGTCGCCGCATTTTTTTCTCCGCCTAATAAATTTCCCGTCGCTGTAACAAAGTGCAACTAAAAATCTATTAATAAAAAAACACGATCCAGCTAGCAGAAGCATCATCAAACCGATGTAGACTCAAAATGGCTTGATAACGCTTTCATGTGTTTTTTTTCGAGTCTTTTACCTATTTTCCTGTGTCATTGTCCGTTTATGTTAGGGAGTCTCAAATGCCATGTTTAAAAACTGCATCCTGTAAGACCATCGCCATGGTACTGGCGGGAGGCAAGGGGGAGCGACTCAGCCCACTGACACTATCTCGTCCCAAGCCTGGTGTAGCTTTTGGCGGTAAGTACAAGATTATTGATTTCGTCCTGAGTAATTTTTTCAACTCCAACATCAAGAATGTCTACATCCTGACCCAGTACAAATCTTATCTGCTGAACAAACATATTCGCGACTCCTGGGATAAATGGACGGGGTGGGATGAGCACTTTGAAGCAATTTCGCCAGAGACTAACAGTGACGGCGAACAGTGGTTCAAGGGGACGGCGGATGCCATCGGTCACTACCTCCGTTTCATTGAAGACTCGGATGCCGACTATGTTGCCGTCTTTGGCGGCGACCACATCTATAAGATGGATATTCGCCAGATGATCGAGTTCCATGCCATGAGTCGAGCAGACATCACGATCGCAGCGCTCGAGGTTGGACAGGCAGAGGCTCGCCGTTTTGGCGTGTTCGAGGTCGATCGGCATGGCAAGGTGCTGACTTTTGTGGAAAAACCGGATGAGCCGAAGACTATTCCTGGTTCGGATATGTGTTTTGCCTCGATGGGGAACTACATTTTTTCGCGGAAAAAGCTGATTTCAGTCATCAAGGATGGCATGAAACTCTATTCCGACCTCGACTTTGGCAAGCATGTTATCCCCATGATGCTGGCGGCTGGTGATCGGGTGTTTGCCTACAACTTCAATGACAATCTCATTCCGGGTATGACACCGGAGGAGAAGGGTTACTGGAAGGATGTCGGCACTCTGGACTCCTATTATGAGGCCAACATGGATCTGATAGCCGTCTCACCACAACTGAACTTGTATAACGACAAGTGGCCCATCATGACCAAGCCGAGCAATCAGCCGCCGGCCAAGACTGTGTTTGACGATGATGATCGTCGCGGTCAGAGTCTGGACTCCTATATCAGTGGTGGCTGTGTGATCAGTGGCGGTACGGTTCGTCGTTCCATTCTTGGGCCTCAGTGTCGCATCAACAGCTACAGCCTGGTTGAGGATTCAATACTGCTGCACGGAGCCTGGATCGGGCGTAACTCGAAGATCAAGCGAGCCATCATCGATGAGGGGGTTGAGATCCCGGATGGCTCTGTGATTGGCTATGACCACGATGCCGATCGAAAAGCAGGTTATACGGTGACGGAGCAGGGGATAGTGGTTGTATCCAACTGCCTACGTTGAACCAATTTCCCAATCCAATAAAAAAGCGCCTATCGGCGCTTTTTTATTGGATCTCCGGCAGGGCTTGCTGCCCTCTTAAGCGGAACCATCACGGGGTCGAATAAAGCTGTACTGGCTTCGGTAGCGTATTAGCTGGTTTTTACCGTAGAACTGAATGCTCTCGAGTAGCGGTTTAATGGCCGCCTTCTCTTTCTTGATGATGCGATCGCTGCTGTCCATGGTGAACCGATAGGGGTGGTGAAATTCACTCTCATAGTCAATATAGGTCTCCTGATGGATGCGAATATCGTCATTCCACATCGCTGATTCATAGAGAACTGGAGTAAATTTGTCGCCTTGAGCCGTTTTGGCCTGATCATTGATCTGGCGGATGCTATGCAGAACCTGCTCCACGGCGAGGGGATAGAGATGTTCCGGATCGGCCTCAACTCGGAGTAGCTCGGTATTGTCGATGACCCGGCTGATCACCAGCCGGCTGGTGAGTCGTTCCGAATAGACGGTTCCTAGGCGGACAGCACCATCGTGCAGAGGTAGCGTATTGTTGTTTTGTAGCCAAGCGCTGAGCGGTGCCAGACTGGTCAGCAAGGCCGCAACGACCAGGCCGCCGGCCAACAGGGCCGCCTCCAGCCGATACGAACGCCCAACGTGAACTGTGGTAGCGCCGCCCGAGGAGCTGACTGATATCCCAGCGTTGGGCTCTCGTGGGCCATGGGCGCTGGGTCTTTCGTGAGGCATTTTCATTATTATTGTCCTTGTAACATTGAAGCCCGAGATGAACTCGTTTAACACCCAACTAGCCTAATCCATACTCAGGG
>JAGOXX010000088.1 GCA_018059485.1 Aeromonadaceae bacterium
TTGGCCAGATCGCCACGCATCGGAAACGGGGTTTCCGGCAAATTCAGGGTATGTTTATAGTCGCTCATCAGTCCTGGGTTCCATATGGTTCAATAGGGGTTGCCGCGAGGCCGAAATAACGGCGGGCCGTGGCAGCATCCTCGCGGATCTGCGCATGCAGGGCGGCAAAAGAGTCAAACTTCTTCTCGTCACGGAGCTTATGACACAGCCGGACACGGATGTGTCGGCCATAGAGATCGCCCGAGAAATCGAAAATATGTACTTCAAGTTGTGGCCGTTGGCCGTTTACCGTGGGACGGGTGCCCACGTTGGCCACGCCATAATGGGTGTGGCCGGAAAATAACACTTCTACCGCGTACACGCCACTAACCGGCGTGACCTGGCGGTTCAGATGAACATTGGCCGTCGGGAAACCAATGGTTCGTCCAAGCTTCTGACCATGAGCCACACGACCACTGACCGCATAGGGCTCGCCCAACATGGCGTGCACCTCCGCCAATCGGTTGGCGCGCAGCGCCTCGCGCACCCGGGTGCTGCTTACCCGCAGCTCGGCCACACAGAAACTCTGGGTGCTGACCACCTCGAAGCCCAAACGCAGCCCGGCCTGCTGCAGCATGGCGAAATCCCCGCGACGCCCTCGGCCAAAGCAGAAGTCATCACCGACCACCAGATAACGCACGCCGAGTCGGCGCACCAAGATCTCGTCAATGAACTGCTCAGGCTCGAGATTGGCAAACTCGTGACCGAAGCGCACACAGAGCAGGCGCGCCAACCCCAACGCCTTCAACGCCATATACTTGTCACGCAAACGGGTCAGTCGAGCCGGAGCCCCATCACGGGCAAACAACTCCATCGGTTGCGGTTCAAACAGCATCACACAGGCCGGCAAGCCCAACTCCTCGGCCTTGTGCTGGAGCTGCTGTAACACCGCCTTGTGGCCGAGATGAACACCATCAAAATTGCCAATGCTCAACACACAGCCATGATGCTCGGGGCGCAGGTTGTGAATACCTCGAATCAACTGCATGCGATGGGCGTTCCTGTCATGGCCGGGGAAATCGGCGGATTATATAACGAAGCCACCGCCCTTTCAGCCCTCGTTGACCGTTTTCAGGTCGCGAGGACGGATCCCCAGCAGACCGGCACAGGTCAGATAGCAGATGCCCCCCACACAAACCAGCTTGCACAGCTCCAACCCGGAGCGCCACATCGACCAGTGAACCCAGACCTCCAGGGTCGGGCTCAGCCACCAGAGCAGCAGGTACATGGCAAGCGTGGCCGCCGTCAGACGCAGCATGAAAAACAGCGTGGTGCGCCCCGGACGATAGACGTGGCGTCGATAGAGCCCCTGGAACAGCGAGATGGCATTGACGGTTCCCGACAGTGCGGTGGATAACGCCAGACCGACATAGCCCAGCGGCGTCAGGAAGATGAAGATGAAATTGAAGATCATGTTGGCAATCATCGAGTGGATGCCATAGCGCACCGGCGTCTTGGTATCCTGCCGGGCATGAAAGCCAGGAGCCAGCACCCGCGCCAGCATCAAGGAGAGTAAGCCGGAGGTAGAGGCCAGCAGACTGGCGCCAGACATCATCACCTCATGAGGGCCAAACTCGCCGCGCATGAACAAGACCCGCAGGATGGGCTCCCGCAGCACCATGATGCCCGCCATGGCCGGCAGCCCGAGAAACAGCACCATGCGCACCCCCCAATCCATGGTATCGGAGAAGCGTTGCGGATCCTGATCCACATGGCCCTTGGAGAGAGCTGGTAGAATGACAGTACTGATCGCCACGGCGAACATCCCCAGCGGGAACTCCAGCAAGCGATCGGAATAATAGAGATAGCTGATGGCCCCGGTCGCCAGAAAAGAGGCCAGCATGGTGTTGATCATCAGGTTGATCTGGCTGACCGAGACACCGAACAAAGCCGGAATCATCAGGGTCCGGATCTTCACCACACCCGGATGATGCCAACCCCAAGAGGGCCAGACCAGCATACCCATCTTGTACAGATAGGGGATCTGATACAGCAGCTGTACCAGGCCACCGATAAAGACCCCTAGCGCCAGGCCGATCTCGGGCTCGGCCATCTGCGGCGCCACCCAGAGCGCGACTATGATCAGCACAATATTCAGGAAGGTCGGCGTGAATGAGGAGACACCGAAGCGGCCGAAGGTGTTGAGTACCGCACCGGACATGGCGGTAAAGGTGACAAACCACAGATAGGGGAAGGTAATCTTCAACAGCAAGCTGGCCAGCTCGAATTTTTCGGCATTGGGGCCCCCCTGCCACCAATCCATGAACCAGCCCCAGCCGAACAGGGCCGAGAGCACAGTCGAGCCCAAGACCCCAACCACGGTCACCACCGAGATGATGGCACCGAGCGTCCCCATGGTAGCGGAGAGCAACTCCCGTACCGCCGCCTTGTCCCCTTTGGCCTTGTATTCAGTCATCACAGGCACAAATGCCTGATTGAAGGCCCCATCGGCAAACAGACGACGCAGGTAGTTTGGAATGCGATTGGCAAAGAAGAAAACGTCGGCCGCAGCCCCCGCACCCAGCAGATGAGCGATGACAATATCCCGCACCAGGCCCAAAACCCGGGACGCAAGAGTCGCTGCTGAGACTAATAATCCGGAGCGGATTAACTTCTTACTCACGTAAACTCCTCAAAAACGGTGACAGCGCGATGAAAGCTGCTAAAATCGGCCGACAGTTTAACTACCCGCATCCCAGTACGCCACTGGAGCGCGGCGGTTATTTGCACAAATCATTTGACTTTCTTGGGTTGAACGGGCATATTTTCGGGCCTTTTCAGCACACTCGCTAAGACCGTTTTAGGAGTTTTACCTTGGCTAACATCAAATCTGCTAAGAAGCGCGCGATTCAGGCAGAAAAAGCCCGCAAGCACAATGCCAGCCGTCGCTCTATGACCCGCACCTACGTGAAGAAAGTAGTTGCTGCCATCGCCGCCGGTGACAAAGCTGCCGCACAAGCCGCTTTCGAAGCTGCACAGCCTATTCTGGACCGCATGGCCACCAAGGGCCTGATCCACAAGAACAAGGCTGCTCGTCATAAGACCCGTCTGGCTGCCCAAATCAAGGCACTGTAAGACACGTTTTACGACGCAAAAAAAACCGGCTATGCCGGTTTTTTTTTATCCGTTATTCGGTGGATGCTTCACCTCAACGACAATACAAGCCATGCAAGACGGCGATCACGGCGCGAACCTCTTCACTATTCAGCGAATAGTAGACAGTTTGAGCGGACTTCCGAGTTGCAACCAAGCCATCATGCCGCAAGATCGCCAGATGCTGCGAGAGTGCGGACTGACTCAGCCCCAAACGCTCGTTGATTTCGCCAACCGACAACTCACCCGCTTGCAGATGGCAGAGGATCAGTAGCCTGTTTTCATTGGCTAATGCCTTCAGCAACCCGACGGCCTTGCCAGCCTGAGTTTGCAGCTCGTCTATTTGCATCCATCCATCCCGTACGAAGCCATTTATCGGCCATGATAGCAGCTAGATCGACAGGGGTGCAGGGGTAAAATTGGAGATGTCCTCATCCCCGCTAAACAGATTGGAGAAGTCACTTTCACAAATCATCTTCACCGCAGGATGCTGGATCATTCGCTCGGCAAAGATGATGTAGTACTCCTCCTTGAGATCCTGGGTCTGCGCAACCAGTTCGACCGCTTCTCCGTCGAGAATTTCCTTTTGATAGATAGACGGAGCCACAAAGATGCCCTGGTTGAAGAAGCCAAACGCCTTCATCAAGGCGGCATCATCAAATTCACCCAAGATCTGCGGCGTCAATCCCTTCTCTTCGAACCAGCGAGTCAACTGACGCCCCATGGCAGTTCGACGGCCAGGGATCAACAGCTTGCGCTCATTCAGACAGGCCGGGAACGGAGACGTTGGCCGCGGCGCCTTGCAGAAAAAGCTGACACCACACTCCCCCAGCTTCTTCGACAACAAACCGCCGTGCTGTGCCGAATCAACCGGACAGTCGGAGAGGATCATGTCGAGCTTGTGTTCACTCAACTGCTCCAGCAACAACTCATGGGTCGATTCGAAACAGCGCAGGTGAATAGAGCCATCGGTCGGAATAGCAGAGAGCAGGACGCGGCTGGCCAAGCGCTTCGAGAGGGCGTCGGCGATGCCCACATCGAACAGCAGCTGATTCTCTTTGCGATAGTTGACCAGATCGAGCATCTCATAAGAGATGGAGAACATCTTATCCGCATATTGGAAGATCAGCTGCCCAAGCTCGGAGGCCTCCAGCTGACGCCCCTTACGCTTGAACAGACGACCGCCCAAGCGTTGCTCCAGCAGCCGGATCTGGCCTGTCACGGTCTGCGGCGTCAGGAACAGAGCTTCGGCGGCGGCGGTGACAGACCCCTTCTTCTGCGTCATCCAGAAATAGTAGAGGTGGTTGTAGTTTAAGTGCGACATAGCCCTCATCTCGCTTATCGAAACCGTTGATTGATGCCTGCATGGCAGGCATCGCATCCACTGCTGCTCTCGATCCCGAGAGTGGTGGTCCCGAGGGACCTATCAGCTTAAGGGTATTTAGGCACGAGGCTCCTGAACCAAGGGTAAACCAGTCGAGGATAATGACATCCGCAACACGGCATACCCCAGACAAGCCGCCAGGGTTGAACCACACAGAATGCCCAAGCGCGACAGGGTCGCCAACTCAGAACCATCAACCCCAAATGCCAGAGAGGCAATGAAGATCGACATGGTAAAGCCGATGCCACACAACACGCTGACCGCCACAACATGGCGCATGTTGCAACCAGCCGGCAGGCGGGCGATCCCCAGCTTGACGGCCAACCAGCTGATCAACGAAATACCGAGCGGCTTGCCGATGAAGAGACCACACATGATGCCCAGCGGAACCGGCGAAGCCAGACTCGCCAGCGAGACACCGCTCAGTGAGACGCCCGCATTGGCGAAGGCAAACAAGGGCAAAATGAGGTAGGCCGACCAAGGGTGCAGCTTGTGCTCCAGATGCTTGAGCGGTGAGACATAACGCCGCCCCTGATTCGGGATCATGAAACCAAGAATGACACCCGCCAGAGTGGCGTGCACACCGGACTTGAGCACCGCAACCCACAACACGGTGCCGACCAGCAGGTAAAGTGAGAGGCGATCCACACCGCGACGGTTCATCCAGAACAGCAGCAGCGTGGCGGCTCCGGCGATGGCGAGAGCCATCATGTTCAACTCGGCGGTGTAGAAGAGTGCAATGATGAGGATGACCCCCAGATCATCGATGATCGCCAGGGCAAGCAAAAACACCTTGAGGCTGGTCGGCACACGCTTACCGAGCAGGGCCATAACCCCCAGCGCAAAGGCGATATCGGTCGCCGCCGGGATCGCCCACCCACTCTGGGTTTCCGGATTGCCCTGATTCAACAGCAGATAGATCAGTGCAGGTGCCAGCATCCCCCCCAGAGCGGCGATGGCCGGGAAAACAGCTTGGGCGCGCGTCGACAGGGCTCCGTCGATCATCTCGCGCTTGACCTCCATGCCAATCAACAGGAAGAAGAGCGCCATCAGACCATCGTTGATCCAGAGGAATAGCGGCTTGTGCAGATCCAGCGATGCAATACGCACCTGGATATCCGTCGCCAGGAAATCATGGTAATAGGAGGCAAGCGGTGAATTGGCTAATAGTAATGCGAGCAAGGCGGCGATGATCAACAAGATCCCGCTGGCCGACTCCAAGAGGAAAAATTTTTTTAGGGTTGTGGTCATATTCCCGAACTCTCAAAATTGAATAAAAAATAGCACATCCATAGTGTATGCCGCCCAGCGACCATACCAAAGTCACTTATGCTAACCATTCAACTCGGGATTACCGAATTATTAACCTCGAAATTGGCTCACAGCATTCAGAACACGGTCCATGCGAAAACAAAAAAGGCTGCAAAGTCGCAGCCTTTTCATCAGATCGCCACAGGCGCCTTAATGCCTGGATGGGGATCGTAGTCAACCACCTCGAAATCCTCGAACACATAGTCGAAGATCGAAGCTGGTTTCCGCTTGATCACCAAGCGCGGCAGTGAACGAGGCTCGCGACTCAACTGCAGACGAGTCTGCTCCAGATGGTTGTTATACAGGTGCACAT
>JAGOXX010000089.1 GCA_018059485.1 Aeromonadaceae bacterium
GAGCCACACCGGGTACTCATCACCACTCTTGCGCCGATCGTGGAGTTCCCCCTGCCAGGCACCGCTCTCGTACAGCAGCGCCCACAGGTTGCGGTACAGGCTGCGATTCTCCTGGCCAGCCCCCAGAATCACGGGCTCCTTACCGAGGACCTCCTGTTCGGTGTAGCCGGTGATCCGTTCGAACATCTTGTTGACGGAGATGATGCGGTTGCGTCGGTCGGTGATCAGGATGGCTTCGTTGCTCGATTCAAATACACGGGCCGACAAGCGCAGTTGATTTTCCAGTTGTTTGCGGCGACTGATGTCGCGCAATACCAGCAGGATCTCATCGTTGTCGCGGGGCAGGAGTCGGGCTTCCCAGCAGACGCGGTGATCGTTGCGGGGCAGGGCGATTTCGATGGCGCGCTGGCACTGTTGCTGCAGGACCTGCTGGATTTCACGCTGAATCATTTCGGCGACCAAGGCGCTGGGGTGATCCTGCACCATGGCGCCGGGTTGTAGATCCCAGTCGGCCCAATCGGGGGTTTCGGAGCCGGCCAGGCGATCGAGGATTAGCCCCTGGCTGTTGATGCGAAACAGCAGGTCGGGTAGGGCGGAAAGCAGGGCGCGGTTCTTGGTCTCACTCTGTGCCAGCTCTTCGAAGGCATGGTGGGCGCGTAGCAGGTAGCGGACTCGGTAGCCGAGTGTGCCCCAGCTGATGGGTTTGGTGATGAAGTCGGTCGCCCCCGACTGATAGGCCTGCTGGATTGAGAGCTCATCGTAGAGGCCGGTGGCCATGGCGATCGGCAGATTGCGCCCTTGGGGTAACTGACGGATATCGGCACAGAACTTGATGCCGTTGCCATCGGGCAGGATTACATCCAGGATCAATAGGTCAGGCTTATGGGTCTCGAACTGCTGCCAGGCTTCACGAACACTATCGGCTTCGACGACATCGAAGCCGGCCTCCTCAAGGGTGGCTCGCATGATCAGTCGTGCGCTGAGTTCGTCATCCACCACGAGAACCAGTGGCCGAGGGCGTGTCTGGAGTTGCTCACTCATGCGGTTTCCTCCTGGCGCAGACGCGCAATCTCATCCTTAGTGATCATAAAGAGACTCTCAATCTCGGCCAGTAAATTCGGTAACTCGTGTGGATTTTCTTGTCGCGCTTTCTGCTCCATCTGCAGGCAGAGTTGCGCCAGGCGGCGGGCCCCCAAATTGGCGGCACTGTTCTTCAACGAATGAGCGGCGCGCAGCAGTACCGGGAAGTCGGGTTCGACCACAGCTTGCTGGATTTGGCTCAACAAGTTGGGGGACTCCACCAGCCAGATATCGAGAACTTTGAGCAGTAGGCCTGCACGCAACGCCCGCAGATTCTCGATGGCTCGCGGATCCAGCTCATGATAAATCGTCTCCTGAACTGTCTCCGTTGCAGCCTCCTCGGTGGCGTCAGCTTGCGGAGCAGCGACGCTGGGTAGCCACTCGGCCAGCATGGTGGTCAGCTGTTCCTGGGTAAATGGCTTGGAGAGGTAATCGTCCATGCCGCAGGCCAGACAGCGTTCCCGATCTCCAGAGACGGCGTTGGCCGTTAATGCCATGATCGGAATGTGCTGACTGCTTCCCTGTTCGCGTTGCCGGATAGCCATAGTCGCCTGGAAGCCATCCATGGTCGGCATCTGGCAATCCATCAGGATCAGATCGAAGTGTTGCCGTTGCAGTATGTCGAGGGCATCGGCACCGTTGGTCACTGTCTCATAGCTGAGCCCCATATTCTCCAGCATGGCCAGTGCGACTTCCTGGTTGACCAGGTTGTCCTCGGCCAGCAGCACGCGGCCGACCAACTGAATTGGCTGTTGCCCGGAATGGTGGTTCTGAACTGGATGATGGCTCTCTTTCGGCTGCTGGAGACCCTGCACCATGGCGTTATAGAGGTCGGACTGCCGTACCGGTTTGGTCAGGTTCTGACAGTTGCCGCTCTGCTGCCAGCTGGTGCGGGGCAGGGCGTTCCCCGACGAACTGAGGATGATGATGGGCATCTGGGCCAGCGTCGGATCGTTTTGCACACGGGTGAGCAATCCGAGGCCATCCTCATCCGGCATCATCATGTCGGTTAACAGCATGTCGAATGGACTGTTGACCACCTGTGCCTGCTTGAGCAGGGTCATGGCCTGGCTGACGCTCTGGGCCAGGGCGATCTGGCAGTGCCAGGCGGTCAGTTGGTGAGTCAGGATCTCCAGGTTGGTCGTATTGTCATCGACCACCAACACCTTGAGTTGGTCAAACTGGCGAGACTTCACGGGGACGCGGTGACTCTTTTCCAGTGGCAGGGTCAGGCTGAAGAAGAATTCACTACCGTCGTTGCCATCACTGGTCAGCTCAATCTTGCCTTGCATCATCTGCACCAGCCGTTGGGATATCGCCAGGCCCAGGCCCGTGCCGCCGAAGCGTCGGGTGGTTGAGCTGTCCGCCTGACTGAAGGCTTGAAACAGTTTGTCCTGCCGCTCCGGCGGGATGCCGATGCCGGTATCCTTGACTGAGAATCGGCAGGTCATCTGCTCTTGGTTCTGTTCGATCAGATCGACGCGCACCACCACTTCGCCGCGTTCGGTGAATTTGATCGCGTTACCGACCAGATTGGTCAACACCTGACTCAACCGCTTGCTGTCGCCGAGCAAATGAACCGCATGGGTAGGCGGGGAGCAGAGGATCTCCAGCCCTTTGCCATGGGCAACCGGGGCAAAGCGCTCGACCAGATCTTCCAGCAGCAGATTCAGGTTGAATGAGCTGCGTTCCAGCTCCAACTTGCCCGCCTCGATCTTCGAGAAGTCGAGAATATCGTTGATGATGGTCAGCAGATCTTCCCCGGAGCGCCGAACGATACGCACGAAGCGCCGCTGTTTCTCATCCAGCGTCGTGGCGCTGAGGAGATCTGTCATGCCGATGATGCCGTTGAGGGGGGTGCGGATCTCATGGCTCATCATCGCCAGGAACTCGCTCTTGGCCCGGTTGGCCGATTGGGCGGCATCCCGCGCCTGGATCAGGTCAAAGGTCCGCAAATCAACGATCTGCTCGAGATGGTTGCGGTGTTTCTCCAGGTCGCGATCCCGCTCGTCGATCTGCACCAGCATGTCGTTGAAACATTTGGCCAACTGGCTAGTTTCGTCCTGATGGTTCCCGAGTTCGGCGCGCAGGGTGTAGTTTTTTTCCTGGGCTATGGTGTTGGCCACCTCGGCCAGGCGGATCAACGGGCGAGTCAGTATGTTGCCCGACAGTCGAGCCAACCAGATGGCTCCTAACAGCGCACAGCCCCCGAGCATCAGTCCGACCAACAGAGTCTGGCGCATCATGGCATGGATAGGTGTCATCTGAGCGTGGATTTCCAGCTCGGCCATGCGCTCGCCCTGTACTTCGATCGGAGTTTTCAGCACCAGCTCGCGGGAGTCATGACCGGGGTGGTCGTATTGGTAACGGGCGAGCAGTTTTCCGCTGTTGAGAGTGATGCTCGCCTGGACGACCTCTGGCGAGTACTGCAGCGACTGCAACGTTTGCCGGGCCGATTCTGCATCGAGAAAGGTGACTGCGGCGGCGCTGTTGAACGCCACACTGCGAGACAGAGCCTCAAGCGCGGATTGTGACTGATTGCGTAATAAGTTGTATTGCTGGGAGAGGAAGGCGATGGAGAAGAGACTGAGCGTCAGTACGCAGATCAGAACCACCAGGGTGGCGACCTTCCGGGATAGAGTACTACGTTGCCAGAAATTAAGGCTCATCATGGTTTCATCCGCGAATTACGGGCCAGTTGAAGCAGTTGGGAGCTGATCTGATAACGCCCCTGCTTAATCATGGCCAGATTGATATCAAACTGCAGGCGTCCATCGACCTCGCGCAGTCCTATGATGCCACCTTGTGCGATGAATTCCGCATCGTCGCCTATGGTCAGCAGTTCCGGATGGTGAGCCGCCAGCGATCGCAAGGCGACCGGGGCGCCCCCCTGACGTAAGTAATAGACGTGACAGCCAATTGCCTCTGCCTTGATCGGCGAGTCACGCACCAGAATTTTCCGCCCATTGACTGACTGACCATCGAGGGTGGCGAAGGCCTGGTGCAGGGCTTCATCGGCATTGCCTAGGCAAAGTTGTAACGGAACGTTTGGTGACCCTTCGGCGGGCCAGACGGTGAACTTCAGGAAGTTAAAGACATAGGCGGCCTTGAGCTTTTCCAGCGAGATATCCCCGCCGGCCACCCCGTACAGACAAAAAAATAGCAGCGACACCGGGATCCAGTACCGCACCAGGTCGAACGATGACGGTCGTCGACCCACTACCATTAATTCATCTTCCGCGTACGCGGTGTCACCCTCATGGGGTCTCGTGAACTATTCAACGGGCTCTCCATCGACACACATTTTTTCTGTCATACAGATACTTATAGAGGAAATCGGATCAACAAGCTTCTGTGGTGATGACAGAGCGCGAGCCAGTTCAAACTCACGGGTACCTGGCGGGGCCAGAGGGCTTGGTACATCACTATTTTGTTTTCCCAATCCAACACCGATCACAGCCTCTTGCTCACTCTCTGCCCAAACCCGGCGACTATCGGTACTGTGAGCTATAACCAAGACATGGATGTCGCGCGAATTCCTGGAGCGGGGTGATGATGATGAGGAATGCCCTCTGGCTGGGGAGCTGTTTGCTGCTCCCCGTTGGCGCCTTCGCCGCAGCGACGGGTGATGAGTTGTTGCAGATGGATCTGACGCAACTGATGCAGGTGAAACTGGACGGCGCCGCGACCCTGACGCCAACCGCCACCCGCCGCATGCCCGCCTCCATTACCAGCATCGATCGGACGATGATCGAGCGGTCTGGTGCTCGTAGCATGTTCGACCTGCTGGAAATTTATGTCCCCAACTTTCACTACCTGCCACACCACTACGAGGCTCCCCACATGGGGATGCGTGGTCTCATCAGCCATCGTGACGACAAATACCTGCTGGTGGTCAACGGCCGGGTGCTCAACGAAAAGACCCATTTCGGCGCTCTGAGCGAGCGGGATATGCCGATGCTGGGGGATATTCGCAAGATTGATGTGGTGCGCGGTCCCGGTTCCGTCGTCTATGGTCCTGGTGCCGTCTCCATGGTGATCAACATCCAGACAGACACCTTTGCCGACCATGGCCCGGATGGTATGACCATCAAGTGGGGGGAGGTGGAGCAGTTCCGCTCCATCGAGGCGAGCAATAGCATTCCCTTTGGTGACCAGGCCGATCGGGGACTCTGGCTCTACGGGGCCATCACCGACTATGACGGGGCCCAGAATGCTGATGCGCCGTTGGTCTATGGCAAGAGTGCCTACACCTCTTGGGGGGAGTGGGTGCAGGGCGGGGAGCCAGTTCCCTATGGCCCGGTGGATAACCATGACAGTTTCCACGACTGGCAGAAGGTGAAGCTGCACGCTCACTATCAGCAGCAGGATTTCAATGCTTGGCTGCGTTATACCCAGGGGGGCGAGAAGCTGACCTGGGAGAACAAGACCATCTATAACTACACGCTGCCGGTGACCGGGGTGCCCCAGAGTGCCTATGGCATCAATGGCGTCGGTTATAAGCAGTTGACCATGGATCTCTCCCAACTCTGGATCCTCAACTCCCAGCAATGGTTTGAGTTGAAGGGGGGATATGACACCACCACCTATATCCGCGAGTTGTGGAATTCGGGCAACACCGGCCAGCACCCGGAGAATCACAGGGAGGAGGAGTACCTGCTGCGAGGCACCCTGAACTGGAATCACAGTGACACTCACGCCTCGGCGCTGGGGGTTGAGGAGATATATTCCCGCTGGGGGCTTAACACATCGGAGTATGACTATGCCTACTCCTCCATCATAGGCCGTATGGAGTCTTGGGATACCAGCACGCTTGGCATCTTCGGGGAACACCAGTGGCAGATGACCCCCTGGCTCACCAACTTTGTCGGCTTGCGTGCCGATAAGGATCAATACACGGACTGGATGTGGTCACCCCGTCTGGCTTTTGTCGCCTCGGTCAACGATAAGGATACGGTGAAAACCATCTTCAGCCGTTCATTGCGCAAGAATAACGCCGAAGAGCTCTACCAGTTGCACAAGGCCAATGCCGAGGCGACACCGGAAAAGCTCAGC
>JAGOXX010000090.1 GCA_018059485.1 Aeromonadaceae bacterium
GCAATCTGGAGCTGACCCAGAATCTGGCCGGCGGTCACGACAATACCCTCTCCGCCGTGCTCGATTGCACCGCCACGCCGATGGGCAGCCGCCTGCTCAAGCGCTGGATCCACCAGCCGATCCGCGATCGGGTGATCCTCAAAGGTCGCCAGAGCACCATCAAGGAGCTCATCGAGCAGAACCTCTATGACGAGCTGGGGAGCCTGCTGCGCCAGGTCGGCGATGTGGAGCGGGTGCTGGCGCGCCTTGCCTTGCGCTCGGCCCGTCCGCGCGATCTGACCCGGCTGCGGCAGGCTTTTGCTCAGCTGCCCGAGTTGCAGCGTCTGCTGGCGGAGAGCGAGCACGAGGCGGTGCAGCAGCTGCGCGAGCGGGCAAGTACCTTCCCCGAGCAGTTCGATCTGCTGGAGCGTGCCGTGATGGAGGTGCCGCCGGTGCTCATCCGCGATGGCGGCGTCATCCGTGAAGGGTTCAACACTGATCTGGACGAGCTGCGGGATCTGGCCAATGGCGCCACCGCCAGCCTGGCCCGCATCGAGGAGCGGGAGAAGGCGCTCACCGGCATCAACACCCTCAAGGTGGGTTACAACAAGGTGCACGGCTTCTATATCGAGGTAAGCCGCGCCAACAGCCACCTGGTGCCGGCCCACTACATCCGCCGCCAGACTCTCAAGAACAACGAACGCTACATCATCGACGAGCTTAAAAAGTACGAGGACAAGGTACTCACCGCCCAGGCCCAGGCGCTGGCGCTGGAGAAACGCCTCTACGAAGAGCTGCTCGATGCCCTGCTGCCGCATCTGGGCGATCTGCAGGAGTCAGCCGCCGCACTGGCGGAGCTGGACGTACTGGCCAACCTGGCCGAGCGGGCCGAGACCCTCGACTACCGCTGCCCGACGCTCATCGATGAGGATCAGATCATCATCGAAGCAGGCCGCCATCCGGTAGTGGAGCAGGTGATGACCGACCCCTTTATCGCCAACCCGATCCGGCTTGAGAGGGAGCGGCAGATGCTGATCATCACCGGCCCCAACATGGGCGGTAAATCCACCTACATGCGCCAGACCGCGCTGATCGTGCTGCTGGCCCATATCGGCGCCTTCGTGCCGGCCGACAGCGCCCGCATCGGCCCCATCGACCGCATCTTCACCCGTATCGGGGCGTCGGACGATCTCGCCTCCGGCCGCTCCACCTTTATGGTGGAGATGACCGAGACCGCCAACATCCTCAACAACGCCACCGCCCGCAGTCTGGTGCTGATGGACGAGATAGGTCGCGGCACCAGTACCTATGACGGTCTCTCGCTGGCATGGGCCTGCGCCGAACAGCTGGCAAGCAAGATTGGCGCCTACACCCTGTTCGCTACCCACTACTTCGAGCTGACCCGTCTGCCGGAGCTCATGGAAGGGCTGGCCAACGTCCACCTCGATGCGGTGGAGCACGGCGACACCATCGCCTTTATGCACGCGGTGCAGGAAGGCGCAGCCAGCCGCTCCTACGGTCTGCAGGTAGCGGCGTTGGCCGGGGTGCCGAAATCGGTGATCCACCAGGCCCGCCACAAGCTGCACGAGCTGGAGAGTGCCACTCCGGTGGCCGCCGGCGAAAGCCGTCCGGCTCCGGTCACTCTCGCCCCGCAACCCCATCCTGTGGTGGAGGAGCTGGCAGCAGTACGCCCGGACGAGCTGACCCCGCGACAGGCCCTTGACCTGCTCTATCGACTCAAGCAGATGCTGTAGCTAACGACCGCCGAACAGGCATGAAAAAGGGGAACCGCGAGGTTCCCCTTTCGTTTGACCGAACCTGTCATGTCATCAGCCCGGACCGATGCGATCCATCAGGCTCAGATTGACCGACCCCGGATGGCGCTTGAGCTTCTGCCTGTATTCGAACTGGTGCTGGCTCTCCTGTTTGAGCCCCTGCATCAGGGAATAGCACATGGCCAGCATGATGACCGAGAAGGGCAGCGCGGCGATGATGCTGGCGGCCTGCAGGGCGGCAAGCCCGCCGGAGACCAGCAGAATGGCCGCGACCAGCCCCTGCCCCAGTCCCCAGATGGCACGGTGCAGCACGGGGGGATCCTGGTCGCCGATGGAGAGCAGCGTCGTAATCACGAGCGTGCCCGAGTCGCTGGAGGTGATGAAGTAGGTGCAGATAAGCAGGGTCAGCACCCCCTTGGCAATCCAGCCGAAGGTCTCCCAGTGCAGCAGTTCCACCGTCTTGTAGAGCGCCATGGTGACATCCTGATTGACCGCTTCCACCACGCCGCCGCCACCGAACAGCTCCAGGTTCATGGCAGTCCCGCCGAACACGGTGAGCCAGAACATGCCGAGCAGGGAGGGCACCAGCAGGACACCGAGCACGAATTCACGGATCGTGCGGCCCTTGGAGATGCGCGCGATGAACATGCCGACAAAGGGGGCCCACGCAATCCACCAGCCCCAGTAGAACGCGGTCCAGCTGGACTGCCAGGCCGAGGTGCCGTTGGCTTCGGTATTGGTCCAGAAGCTCAGCTTGACGATGTTCTGCAGGTAATCACCGATGTTCTGCACATAGGCGTTGAGGATGTAGGTGGTTGGCCCCAGCACCAGGAAGAGGCCCAGCACGAACACGCTCAACCAGATATTGAGTTCGGAGAGGATCTTCACCCCGCGCCCGACGCCGGAGATGGCCGACAGGGTGGCAATCAGGCTGATGCCACCGATGAGCCAGAGCTGGTTCGCTTGTGACACGCCCATGCCGAACATCTGGTTGAGGCCGGTGTTCATCTGGGAGACGCCCAGCCCAAGGGAGGTCGCCACCCCGAACACGGTACCGAACACCGCCAGCACGTCGGCGGCATGGCCCCAGAAGCCGTAGATGCGATCGCCAAGAATGGGATAGAGCACGGAGCGGATGGCCAGCGGCAACTTGCGCCGGTAGCTGAAGAAGGCCAGCGACAGGCCGACGATCACATAGATGGCCCAGGGGTGCAGACCCCAGTGGAAGAAGGTGAGGCGCATGGCGATCTGGGCCGCTTCCGGCGTCATGCCTTCGGTGATGAAGGGGTTGCCCTGCAGGTGATACATGGGCTCGGCGATGCTCCAGAACACCAGGCCTATGCCCATGCCTGCGCTGAACAGCATGGAGAACCAGGCAAAGTAGCCAAACTCCGGTACCTGGTCGTCGTCGCCCAGCCGGATGCTGCCAAAGCGGCTGAACATCAGGTAGACGGCGAAGAACAGGAACAGGGCGACCACCAGGATGTAATACCACTTGAAGCCAGCAATGATGGTGTCCTTGGCCCCGGTAAACCAGGTGCCTGCGGTATCCGGATCAAAGACGCCGAACAGCAGGAAGAGGGTCACGACGGTCAGGGCCGTCATGGCCATGGTGGGATTGAGGCCTTTCAAAAGCCCTTTGGTTGCTCGCATCGGGCCTCCTTAGTCGTTGTTGAAAAAGTCTTCACCCACGTGATCGCCGGCACCGCCGATGGCGCGATAGGCCAGACGACCTGCCACCTGCTCACGGTGATCCACCAGGGTCACCGACGGCTGACCGTTCACTGCGTGGCGTTTGCCGAGGAAGATAGCCATGGGCACCCCCAGATTGGAGACACCGCTGGTGATCCAGAGGCGGTTGAAGTCATAGGAGCCACCGATGAACTCCAGCTGTGCCAGCCCATTGTCCAGACCCGCCAGATAAAAGTTCATGGCACTCTCGTCGGGGAAGAGGTGAACCAGCACATAGGCATAGCGCAGCTCATTGACCAACTCCTTTAGACTGAAAGAACCTGTGTTGCTGCAAGAGAGCGGCAGCTCGCCATCGTAGTGGTGTACCTTGAGGTTGTTGGGGTCCTCGTCATAGGCAGGTTGATAACGCACAAATGCCGCGGTATCAGGCAGTTCATAGCGAACTCTGACCACGCGCAGATCGGCAACCAGGGACTTGATATCCAGGTCGTCATGCATGATTTCACTCCTCAAATATCGGGTTGGAATGGGGCAATTGTCCGATAACCTAACACAATATTCATTAGAGCTGAAATCATTACATCAAAAACCATATTGACCTTGTTATGGATTAGGCGGAGAATTTCGCGCCTCTCCACAGCCCTGCGATGACCCAGACCCCATGGAAAAACATGATGAAGTGCTGATCGCCCTGCGCCAGATCATCCGTGCCATCGACATGCACTCCAAGCGCTTGATCAAGGAGGCCGGCCTGACCTCGCCTCAGCTCCTGCTGCTCAAGGGGATCGACGAGCTTGGCCAGATCTCCATGCGCCAGCTGGCGGATCACACCAACATGAGCCAGGCCACCGCCACCACCATCATGGACCGGCTGGAGAGCCGCCAGCTGGTACAGCGCATTCGCAGCGAAACCGACAAACGCAAGGTGCATGCGACGCTCACTGACGCGGGACGCGCCCTGCTTGCCCAGGCTCCGACCCCCTTGCAGGAGAGTTTCATTCAACGCTTTCAGGCGCTGGAGAACTGGGAGCAGGGGTTGTTGCTCTCATCCCTGCAACGCATCTCCGCCATGATGAATGCCGACGGCATCGATGCCGCCCCCGTGCTGAGTGTCAGCCCCCTGACCGAAGAGCGGGCCTGAAATCCTGAAGTCCGTTTACATGTTTTCAGTTAACTTCTGGCACTCAGAACCCGATGTACCGCATCGGGGATTCTGCATTGCGAGGCCTAATGCGATCATTCTAGGTTATAACTACCCACCACCTTATGCACCATCTTCCTCGTCTACACCAGGTCCTACGGGCTTTGCTACAGCAACTCTCCTTTCAGTATCCCGTTCACCCGCTCTGCCAGCGCATTCTGATAACAGTCATACCCATCAGTCATCGAGTACTGTACTCCGTACCGTTCATACAGCGTCTGATTCAAGCCTGAGCAATACTGCACCCTGCCGTCCGAGTGATGGATAAACTCCCCGCTGCCACGCCGTTGCTTCAGTGCTCTGCGCCATCACAACCAACTCAGCATGCATCCCTTCGTGCACGTGATGCCCCGCTATCTTACGCGAGCAGGCATCCGTCACCAGGCTCAGGTAGAGTGGCCCGCTCTTTGCCGGCAGGTAAGTGATGTCGGCAACCAAGACCTGCCCTGGCGCCACCGCAGTGATTTTCACCGGGCCGGGTTTGAGCAAGTTGGGATGGCGATAGAAACGCTGAAAACTGTGGAGCGTCTTGTGATAGGCCCGTTTGGGCTGCACCAACAGACGGTGCTCGGCCAATATCCTAAACAGTCTGTCCCACCAGACCGTCAGCCCAGCATCGTCTTGGCCCTGCAGCAGATAATGCTACTTGTGGATGCCCACCCGTAGTGAACTTTGCGCACAAAGCTCACTACCTGCTGCCCTTGTGCATGACGCAGGTCGGCGACCCGATTGCGATTGTAGTCAGCCTAACGGTTTATTCCGAGGAACCAGCAAGCACTGAAGATGGTCAGCTTTTCGACATACCGCTGCGAGAGAGCTTACCAGGTCGTTTTTTACGATTGAGGCGCCTTCAAAGAACTGAGCCTCCAGGCTCATCAGCGCCAGCTACTCGAGCTCCTTGATACGCTGTTCAGACATTTGGTTGTCGGGATCAGGCATGATGTGATCCTGCCAGCTCTAATCGATGCTCCCTGGCTCCAACCCTGCAGACCATGCTTATGCAACCATACCAGAATGGTCGAATTGCCCTGAATGCCATATTGGAATTGTGTCTACTGGTAGGTGAGTTCACCTTTTTCAATCTGCTCGACCAGGGACAATTTAAACCTCAGTGAGTAATCGCGCTGTGTGCGTTTCACACCTTGTCCCATCGAGATCTCCATCTATTCGGGGAAGAAGGTATAAGCCATATTCAGGACGGGGACAATGGGAAAAGAAAAAGCCCAGCATTGCTGCTGGGCTTTTTATTTGGCTCCTCCTGCTGGGCTCGAACCAGCGACCTGCGGATTAACAGTCCGTCGCTCTACCGACTGAGCTAAGGAGGAATTATTCGTGGTGCCCAGAGACGGAATCGAACCGCCGACACGGGGATTTTCAATCCCCTGCTCTACCGACTGAGCTATCTGGGCAAATGGTGCCGGCTACCGGAATCGAACTGGTGACCTACTGATTACAAGTC
>JAGOXX010000091.1 GCA_018059485.1 Aeromonadaceae bacterium
ATACTTCGGTACCGGCCAAGGTGTAACGGTAGATGTTGTCGATGAACAACAGTACGTCACGACCTTCGTCACGGAACTTCTCGGCCATGGTCAGACCGGTCAGTGCCACACGCAGACGGTTTCCTGGCGGCTCGTTCATCTGGCCATACACCATGGCTACCTTGTCGAGAACGTTGGACTCCTTCATTTCATAGTAGAAGTCGTTACCCTCACGGGTACGTTCACCGACACCGGCAAACACGGACAGACCGGAGTGAGCCTTGGCGATGTTGTTGATCAGCTCCATCATGTTCACGGTCTTGCCGACGCCGGCACCCCCGAACAGGCCCACTTTACCGCCCTTGGCAAACGGGCAGATCAGGTCGATAACCTTGATGCCAGTTTCCAGCAGCTCCGTGGTATTGGATTGATCTTCATAGCTTGGCGCTTCACGGTGGATAACCCAGTTATCGTCTTCACCAATCGGGCCTTGCTCATCCACAGGTTCACCCAGAACGTTCATGATCCGTCCCAGAGTCGCCTTACCGACCGGCACCTTGATCGCTTCACCGGTGTTAACCACTTCAGCACCGCGACGCAAGCCATCCGAGGTACCCATGGAGATACAACGGACAACGCCGCCGCCAGTTTGTTGCTGAACTTCCAGTACCAGACCCTGGGTCTGGCCTTCGCTCACAATCTTCAGTGCATCGTACACCTTAGGTACGGAGTCTTGTGGGAACTGCACGTCCACCACAGCACCGATGACTTGAACGATGATACCGTTACTCATGTCAAATCCTCTAAACCTATGAATACCTTAGCCCTATACCGCCGCTGCGCCGGATACGATTTCGGTCAGTTCCTGGGTGATACTGGCCTGACGGGCCTTGTTGTATACCAGTTGCAGATCCGTAATCAGATTATCCGCGTTATCGGTGGCAGCCTTCATTGCCACCATACGGGCGGCTTGCTCACTGGCCAGGTTCTCAACGACCCCCTGGTAGACCTGAGACTCGATGTAGCGACTGAGCAGTTGATCCATCAGAAACTTCGGATCCGGCTCATACAGATAATCCCAGTGACGCTTGGCCATCTTGGCATCTTCCGACTTCGGCAATGGCAACAGCTGATCGACCGCCGGTTGTTGCACCATGGTGTTCACAAACTTGTTGTTCACCAGATACAGACGATCAATTTCTCCGTTGTCATAGGCCTGCAGCATGACACGCACCGAGCCGATCAAATCATTGACCGTTGGGTTGTCACCAAAGCCGGAAACTTGTGCGAGGACCTTGCCGCCATAGCGGGCAAAGAAACCGCACGCCTTAGCACCAACCAGAGCCAGGCTGGTTTCAACGCCCTGCTCTTTCCACTGCTTCATCGAACCAAGAGCAGCCTTGAACAAGTTGACGTTCAAACCGCCACACAAGCCCCGATCGGTCGATATGATGATGTAGCCAACTCGCTTGACCTCGCGTTCTTCGAGGTAGGGATGCTTGTATTCCAAGCTCCCCAGAGCGATATGACCGATCACCTTCCGCATAGTCACTGCATAGGGACGGCTTGCCGCCATGCTTTCCTGTGCGCGACGCATCTTGGATGCGGCGACCATCTGCATTGCGCTGGTGATCTTCTGAGTGTTCTTCACACTGCCGATCTTGTTACGTATCTCTTTAGCGCCGGCCATCTCTAGACTCTCCATTCAAGGTGGCTGCCTACGCAGCCACTTTAAGTTACCAGGCTTGAGTCGCCTTGAAGCCGTCAATCAGCGCCGTCAGCTTGGCAACGATCTCGTCGTTGTAATCAGCCTTGGCATTGATTTCGGCCATCGTATCGGCGTGCTCAGTCGCGGCAAAGGAGAGCAGAGCGGCTTCGAAATCACCGATCTTCTTCAATTCGATGTCGTCGAGATAACCGCGCTCAGCAGCAAACAGCACCAGAGCCTGGGCAGCAACGCTCATCGGAGCGTACTGCTTCTGCTTCATCAGCTCAGTCACCTTCTGACCATGGCTCAACTGCTTACGCGTTGCGTCATCCAGGTCTGAAGAGAACTGGGCAAACGCCGCCAGTTCACGGTACTGCGCCAGTGCGGTACGGATACCACCGGAGAGCTTCTTGATGATCTTGGTCTGTGCCGCGCCACCCACCCGGGATACTGAAATACCCGGATCAACCGCAGGACGAATACCGGCGTTGAACAGTTGAGTGGTCAGGAAGATCTGACCGTCGGTGATAGAAATCACGTTGGTCGGAACAAACGCAGAAACGTCACCCGCCTGAGTTTCGATGATCGGCAGAGCCGTCAATGAACCAGTCTGACCCTTGACGGCGCCCTTGGTGAACTTTTCGACATACTCTTCGTTGACACGAGAGGCGCGCTCCAGCAAACGGGAGTGCAGGTAAAATACGTCGCCAGGATAGGCTTCACGTCCTGGCGGACGACGCAACAGCAGAGAAATTTGACGATAGGCGACCGCATGCTTGGACAGGTCATCATAGATAACCAGTGCATCTTCGCCCCGATCCCGGAAGTATTCGCCCATGGCGCAACCGGAATAGGGTGCCAGATATTGCAGGGAGGCTGACTCGGAAGCTGATGCCACGACCACAATGGTGTTTTGCAGTGCGCCATGCTCTTCCAGCTTGCGAACTACGTTGGCGATGGTAGAGGCCTTTTGGCCAATCGCCACATACACGCATTTGATGCCGGAATCTTTCTGGTTGATGATCGCGTCGATGGCCAGAGCGGTCTTACCGGTCTGACGGTCACCGATGATCAGCTCACGTTGGCCACGGCCGATTGGAATCATCGCATCCACTGCCTTGTAACCAGTCTGTACCGGCTGCGAAACAGATTTACGCTCGATAACCCCGGGCGCGATCACTTCAACGGCAGAGAAACCATCATTTTCAACCGGGCCCTTACCGTCAATCGGCTGGCCCAGGGTGTTGACGACGCGGCCTAGCAGACCACGACCAACCGGGACTTCCAGAATACGGCCAGTACCCGTTACTTTTTGCCCTTCGGCGAGATCGGCATAAGGCCCCATGACGATGGCCCCGACGGAATCACGCTCCAGGTTGAGCGCCAGACCATACAGGTTACCCGGCAGCTCGATCATTTCGCCCTGCATGACATCGGCCAGGCCGTGGATGCGGACAATACCGTCGCTGACCGAAACGATCGTACCTTCGTTACGGGCTTCGGTGACGACTTCAAATTGCTCGATACGCTTTTTAATCAGCTCGGCAATTTCAGTGGAATTCAGTTGCATGCTCTAATCCCCAATCAAGATTGCAGCGCTTCCGCCAAGCGGTTGAGTTTATTACGGATACTGGCATCGATGATCTCATCACCGGCCTTAATCACCAGCCCGGCCATCAAGGATGGATCGATGCTGAAATTCAGTTTTACGGTACGCCCGTAACGCTTCTCGAGAGAAGCCTGAATCTTGGCGATATCCGCATCGCTCAGCGGGCTGGCAGAGCACACAGAAGCATCCAGCTGTTTATCCAGCTCGGACTTCAATGCGACAAATTCTGTCAATACCGCAGGCAATACACTCAAGCGTCCATTTTCAGCCATTACCTTCATCAGGTTCTGACCCTGCTCATTCAGCTGGTCACCACAAATCTGGACGAACAAATCACCCAGTTTTTCAGTGCCCAAGGAGCCGTGAAGCAAGCCCTGTACTGTGTCGTTATGTGCAACTTCCGCAGCAAACGTCAGCATCTCGAGCCACTTATCCAGCGCCTTGTGCTCAACAGCCACATCGAACGCAGCTTTGGCGTAGGGGCGAGCGACAGTTATCACTTCAGACATAGCCCCTGGCCCCCTTAAAGTTCCGCAACCAATTTATCAACCAGATCGCTGTTGGCGGCCTTGTCGATTTGACGCTCCAGAATCTTCTCGGCACCAGCAACGGCCAACAGGGCCACGTGCTTGCGGAGTTCTTCCTTCGCGCGATTCCGCTCGGCTTCAATCTCGGCTTGAGCTTGCTTGAGAATCTTCTCACGCTCACCCATGGCATCCTGATTGGCCTCGTCGATGATTTGAGCTCGGCGCTTGTTGGCCTGCTCGATGATCTCTGCAGCCTGCTGCTTGGCTTCCTTGATCTGTTCCATGGCTTTGTTCTGTGCCAAGTCCAGATCTTTCTTCGCACGCTCCGCAGAAGATAATCCGTCAGCAATTTCTTTTTGACGTTTCTCGATGGCAGCCATCAATGGCGGCCACACGTACTTCATGCAGAACCAGACGAAGAGAATAAAGGCAAGTGTCTGGCCGAGGATGGTCATATTGATATCCACGACACAACTCCTCTAAAAATTAAGCAAATGAAAAAGGGAGTGTTCGAGCCTGATTAACCGGCTACAACGAACATCACATACATACCCAGACCCACGGCGATCATCGGAATAGCGTCGACCAGACCCATGACAATGAAGAATTGAGTACGCAGCAGGGGCAGCAGGTCCGGTTGACGAGCAGCACCTTCCAGGAACTTACCACCCAACACACCGATACCAATAGCGGCACCGATAGCAGCCAAACCCATCATCAAACCAGCAGCAATAAACAACATTTCCATGGACATATCTCCAAATATTTACAAAATAACGTTAAATATCAACTTGATAATCAATGCTCTTCACAGGCCATCGATAGATAAACTATCGTCAGAACCATGAAAATGTACGCCTGTAGCGTCACAATCAGGATGTGGAAAATAGCCCAGGGGACGTTAAGCGCCCACTGCGACCACCACGGCAACATGGCAGCGATGAGGATGAAGATCATCTCACCGGCATACATATTCCCGTACAACCGCAAACCTAATGACACTGGTTTTGAAATCAGGGATACAAATTCCAGCAGGAAGTTAATCGGCACAAATGCCCAGTGGTTGAACGGCGTGAATGTCAGTTCTTTGAGGAAACCGGACACTCCCTTCATCTTGATGCTATAGAACAGGATGAGGAAAAAGACACCGAGCGCCATAGACAGGGTGATATTAACGTCAGCGGAAGGAACGACTCGCAGTTTTTGGGCATCATCCCCAGCAATCCACTGAGCCAGTCGAGGTAAATAATCGATGGGTAGCAAGTCCATCATGTTCATCAGGAAGATCCAGACAAACACGGTGAGTGACAGCGGAACTATCAGCTTATTCTTGCCATGAAAGATCCCGGCTACGGTCTCTTCCACAAACCCGACGACCATCTCAACAAAGCACTGCAGTTTGCCCGGTACACCACTGGTTGCCTTGACGGCAACGCGGCGGAACAGCCAGAGGAAAAAAACCCCCAAACCAACAGAAAATATCATGGAGTCGATATTAACCACCCAGAAGCCAGATTCAGCACCGACCTGCCAGTGAAGGAGGTGGTGATGCATGTACCCCTGAGGCGTTAGCAGTTCTCCTGTTGCAGCCATGAGTTTTCCTAGTAACGGTTGTTGAGTGTTAACGAAATGATCCACTGTGAGCACAGGGCCAATCCGTAAGTGACAAACATGGGAGCATGCTGCACCTCCAGAAATTTGAAGGTCACCCCGAACAACACCAGGGTGGCCACCAGCTTGACACCGGCACCACAATAGACGTCCCACAACACCAATCCAACGTTCAATTCATCCGCCTGTCGCGAACTACCTATCCAGCTGTAGAGGAGTTGGGGCACCCAGTAAACTCCACCCCCAACGAGGGCAGAGTAAGCCGCCCAGCGACTGTCCAGTAACCACCAGACTAGCGCCATAACGACTATCAAAAAAAGCTGAATAGCGAGGACAGTCCATGCCAGCGCTTTCACACTCATCGATGAACTGCTGCCCATCAGCTTTCTCCGATCCTTGAGACACCTAAATTTTAGGCGCCTTTAATAACACAAAAATAACAATTGAACAGCTTCGTGGATCACAGGAGTTAAAAAAGTTAATTTTATGTAACTCTTTGCTGGACAATGCTTTTTTGTTTCGGGTGTTTCAACATAGCCCATGGAATGGCTAAAAACCAGTATTTTGTGAGTCAGCTCAAGGTGTTGCACTCGCCGGAGTAGGCTCATCTAAAAT